>NZ_RZSR01000197.1:0-7668 GCF_004023265.1 Mesorhizobium sp. M1A.F.Ca.IN.020.06.1.1 | reverse complement strand
GGCCAGGAACATGCCCTTGTAGACGATGGTCCGCGATGACATCGACACGACGTAGAAGCCATTGTCGACGCCCTTGGTCTCTTCGTGGATACGACCGGAAATGACCTTGCGCAGGATGTAGAGCCGCCGTTCGTAATCGTCGTCGCTCTCGATCTCGGCGCCGCGACCCAGAAATACCTGCCGCTGGACCGGTTCGGAAGCAGCGATATCAGGCGCCTTTGACAGCGATGAATTGTCGACCGGCACGTCGCGAAAGCCGAGCAGCGGCTGGCCTTCGAGCTGCGCGACCTCGGCGATGATGCCTTCGATATGCGCCTGAAGCTCAGGATCGCGCGGCATGAACACATGGCCGACGGCGTAATGGCCGGGGTTGGGCAGTTCGACGCCCCGGCTGGCCATCTCCTCGCGGAAGAAGCGGTCGGGAAGCTGCACCAGCACGCCCGCGCCGTCGCCCATCAGCGGGTCGGCGCCGACGGCGCCGCGATGCGTCAGATTTTCGAGCACCGCCAGGCCGTCCGTGACGATCTGATGCGACTTGACGCCCTTCATATTGACGATGAAGCCGACGCCGCAGGCATCGTGCTCGTTGCGCGGATCGTAGAGGCCGTGGGCGGCGAACCCGGTAGGGGTCCGCCCGATCTTGGTCAGGCCAGTGGCGATGGACGGATTTTTGACGGCTGGCGCTTTCGTCTGCGCGGCCGGGCCGTTCGTCGCAGATGGCGTCACTTCCGTCATCGTCCTGTCCTCCGTTCTTGCCTGGCGCAGAGACAGGCGGTCGGCTGCGTCCCCCGTCTTCCCCGCCTGTGGGCGCAGGTGGATCGGTGGGCAGCGCCGAGCTGGCTGAGTAACCTTCTTCATGTTGCCAGCCTTACTCCAGTGCCATCTTTGACGGGTCCGGGAGACCCTTAGCGGCAGTATGTTTTGGTGAGTTGATCAGGCACGTCTTCTCCTTGCTCGGTCACGTGTTTGCGGTAACGGCGAGGCTGGGCTGGACGCCTGGGCCGACCTATTTGTACATCCACGTCAGGGAAATGGACGAATTGGCCAGTAAGCCATTCGCCCCTCTTTGGTTTCCTCCTTGGCCGCCCCTTTCACCTTTTGGGAGAATCCTCTTGCGGAGCCACACAGAGAGCGCCGTAACAAACCTTCTCACCCTTGTAGTTGGCCAGAGCCTGCAGCAACTCGGGTAGAAGGTGCTGTTTCAGGTCGTCCGAGATAGGCTCCGGACCCTCCAGCGCTTTCAGTGTCTGCTCGACCAACTCGATGGCGCGATCTTTGTTGCCGCTCTCATGATAGTACTGAGCGACCACCGGATAAGACAGGAACTTAGAGCCGCCGCCTTGCGGCAGTGCCACGATGTGTTTGGACAGCTCTTCGCCCATCGCGAAGCGCTCAGCAGACGGAAAGCCGGAATAATCAAAGCCCGGCGCGAAGAGTTGGTATAGCGCCCAATACATCCATCCCTCGGACTTTCTGTCGATCGCGTCGCGAACGAATTGGCGCATTACGGGCAAGCCGGCCTGCATGTCGCGCATTCTGTGAAGCAACAGATTGACATGACTCACGCGGAAGTTGAGTTTGTCCGGTATCAATGCGAGGCCTTCTTCAATCGCCGAGAGCGCCGTCTTCCAATCCTCGGCCTCCATTGCCGGCCGAAGTTTGTCGTATATGGGCTTGGTCAGCGCTTGTTCGCGCGCTATGGTTTCGCCTTCCGCAATCCGCTCCGTATCGGCGGATTTTGCCTGATCGCTGATGCGCCAGCTGCCGTTAAGCACCTTCGGCAAAACCTCATCGAGTTGCGTCGGATGACCGATAAAGGCGATGTGGCCGTCTCGGTCGACCACGAACGAGGTCGGGACCCCGTAAGAAAAGCTGGGCTCCATCCAAAGCTTGTCCATTTCGCCTGTGGAGTCGAATGCGATCCGATAGTTCAGATTCGGGAATTTTTCGGTCAACCAAGCGTCCAACGTGCTTCGGGCCTCGTCGGCCGTTGGAGCGTCTTCAGAAGCCGCGACTCCGACGATCTCAACGCCGTTGTCCTTGTATTTCTCCTGCAGCTGGATCAGATGGGGCATCCCGTCCACACATGGGCCGCACCAAGTTGCCCAAAATTCGACTATGCACACTTTGCCGGGCTCAAAGCTGGTGAGGGGCTCGCCACGCAGCCAGTTCTCGACTTTAATCGAAGGAGCCGGGGACTCCATCTGCAATACCACGTTGCGGTCCAAAGCTATTTCCAAAGGTTTCTGCACGAGCTGGTTTCCTCTCAGAGACGGCACACGGGTTCAGGGAGGAGCGGATCGCTCGTCTTGCCCCATTGAGTGCAGTCACAGTCACTCAGTCTCAAAAACCATGCCAACGCGCTCAGCGCGCAGTTAGCGCCCATTGCTTCGAAAAACCTCGACAGTGCCCAGATGTTGGTTGTAATGAACCTGACATTTGTCTGACGCTGTCAGCTTTTGGACACGCGATCACGCGCTTCGTGCCGCCAGAAGGTCAGGCCGAGCCCTGTGTTGCCAGCGGTCGCTTCGATGATTGTACCGCCCCGCGCGAGCTGGCCACGCTGTTCGGCATTAACGATCATCGACAACGCAATGCGATCCTTGATCGATCCGCCGGGATTCTGGCTTTCGAGCTTGACGAAGAGACGACACCTGCCGGTATCGAAGCTCTTCAGTTCGACGACCGGCGTCTCCCCAATCAGATCGAGCACTGACGCAAATGGCGGACGCAGGCGAGAGGACGCCTTTGTCGACGGTCGGCGGAACATCTCGAGGCTCATGCGGCTGCGGTCTCCAGAATGTCGGCATAGTGCCGTTGCGCAGCATCGGGATGCGAGCGCAGTCGGCTCTTCAGCAGTTGCGGAACAGTGGATTGTCGGGGTCGCTGGCGGGGCACCCGCTTCGGCAGCCGTTCAGGCGGCAGGTCAAGAAACCGTATGTCGGCATCAAGCCGCGCGCCGAAGAAGAAGGGAATCGAAACAGTGCCCTTCGAAAGACCCAGGGCAACGGAAATCATTGCATCGGGCGAGTTCATGCGCCTGAAGCAGCGCTGCCTGCAACTGCTTCATAGCGACAGGCGGGCGAGACTCTAGCGAGGCTTTCGCCGCTTGGTTGATTGAGGCTCTCGACGAAGCCACTAAGATTCGGCGGCCGATAATAGCTTGCTGCTCATTGGGACGTCGACCAACGCCGGGATTGAGAAAGGCAACCCTGCCCCACAAGGCGGGTGTCACACGTGCGGTGCGTCCGCTCGTCACGCCGGATGGTTTTTGAGACCTGGGTTCACGGCTAATCAGATGCACCCCTGTCGTCGTTTCGGTGCAGGCCGCCAGGGGGGCGTGTTGCAGCAGCTTGCAATTAGTTTCGCCAGTACGGGGCGTGCGAGCACGGGGCTGCACAATGAGATCATATGCCGGCGTGGGGACCAAGGTGTGGCGCAGCCTTAGAGAACTCAACACCGAGACCGGAGCAACGGAGACTGCTCTTTCGTCGAGCCAGTTTAAATTAGAACATTCTTTCTATAGTTTACGTCAATTATCCTGTTCGATAGCTCTGTCGACTAGCGATGAGACTTTTCAACGCAGCGCGGACATCCGCTGGCCGGATGTGACTTGCTATCCCTTTCAAGATCAAACAGGAGAACCCATGAGCAATCCAGTCCTTGTCAACCGGACCATTCTTGACTCCGACGTTGTACCGCTGACCAGCCGTGTCGGAGCTGAAATCAGAGGCGTTCGCCTTGGCGGAGACCTTTCGGACGCAGCGATAGCAGCCATCAACCAGCTTCTTCTAAAACACAAGGTGATCTTCTTCCGCGGCCAGGAGCACCTCGACGATGCGGAGCAGGAATTGTTCGCGCGGCGTCTGGGTAACCTTGTACCTCATCCCACGCAGGGGCCGGCAGCCGGCACGGCCTCAATCCTCAATCTCGATTCCGGCCGTGGCGGTGGCAGGGCAGACCAGTGGCATACCGATGTGACTTTCGTCGATGCCTATCCGAAATTCTCGGTCCTACGTGGCGTCGTCATTCCGGCGGCGGGGGGCGACACGATCTGGTCCAACACGCACGCCGCGTACGAGAATCTGCCGGCGCCGCTCAAAATATTGGCGGACAATCTGTGGGCTATTCATAGCAATGCCTACGACTACGCAGCCGTGCGCCCGCGCGCCACAGCCGAAGAGAAGAGGCACTTCGAGGAAGTCTTCACATCGACGATCTACGAGACCGAGCATCCGGTCGTGCGCGTCCATCCCGAAACCGGGGAGAAGTCGCTGCTGCTCGGCAATTTCGTGCAGCGCCTCGTCGGCCTTTCCAAGAGCGATTCCGCCAAACTCTACGAGGTGTTCCAGTCCTACGTCACTGCCCCGGAAAATACCGTGCGGTGGCGCTGGCAAGTAAGCGACGTCGCTATCTGGGACAACCGTGCTACCCAGCATTATGCGGTCAACGACTATGGCGACCAGCACCGGGTTGTGCGTCGCGCTACGGTTGACGGTGACGTTCCGATCGGCGTCGACGGTCGCCGCAGTATAACCCGTGTCAAGGCAGCCAAGCCGGCGGCGAAGGCAGCCTGACCGTCTGAACAGGGTAAAGATGAAAACTTCGTATCGCCGCGGCCATATCGCGCTGCTTAACCGCCCCACAAAGCCTTATGATTTCCGAGAAGCAAGGCGAGTTGCGGGCTCGAGGCTTGGCCCGAAATCGAGGTCCTGCAGCGTGGCGCATGGCTCGAGTCGCTGCTCGTGGCCCCGCTGCAGCGGTACAGGTCCCCCACCGCCCCACCATCTCGCCCGCCCTGCACCTCGGATAGCGATCATTCACCGTTTGTTCATTATGATAGCGCACGATCATAACTGGACATGCTGGTAGCTCGTACATGCCTGAAGGCCCTGCGCGCCGACCCAGCGCCGGGGCCTTTTTACTTCCGCAAAATCGATTCCAGCAACGTGGGCACTTCGCAGGATGTCGCAATCCCGCGCTTGCGATGATACGCCGTACAGCGAATTGCGCGAGTCAAACGAATTTGGGTTCCTCAAATATAGAATCGTCGATACCGATCCTGATGGATCGAGCCTCGACGACGAAGTCAACCATCTTCAAACGGAATTATTCAACATTGCCGAGAGCTCCCGGTGTGCCGTCGAAGCCGACATTCGGGAGGTCAGCGGTCACCAACGATCATGGTGATCGCCAGCATCTTTCGTATTCACATGACCGTCGGCCTGGTACTTTCCCGAGGCCATGACATGAGTGGGTCTTCCAAGCACCGATTTGGCCCGGTAGGATTTGCAGGGGGCGCGGACAAGCGGATGAACAAACGGAATGATGCTGGAAAACTGCGCGCCTGCTGGGATTTAGCCGACCGTCGATAGGAACATAGCCCTGGTCGACGGCTTTCTGAAGGGCAAGAGTTTCGCCGACCTGGCTCAGGAACATGGCTTGTCGACAACGAGGGTGCGCCAAATCATCGAGAAGGCCGATCGGCTCGTGGGCGGCGGCATTCAGACCAAGACTGAAACGTCCAACGCCTCGCCTCGATCCGATTTCATGGTCGACTATCCCTATGTGTGCAAATTGGCCGAGAAGCACCGGCTGGGTAGCGTCACGCCGCATCATTCTTTGCGGAGCTGGAGCGCGCGGGATCGCCGGAGCGGCTGGTGAAAGCGGTTGCCGGGGCGCACGCCAACAACAACACGTGAGCTGGCGCCTCGTGTGGCAAAAGGAGAGGGCGAGAGCCCATGGCCTGCAATGAAGCGATCAAGCATTGCGATCGTGGAACCAAGCTGCCCAGTCGACCATCCGGACCGCGGCCTTCAATGCCAGCTCGCCTTGGAATCGGCCTTCCAGGAATTGGCTGAGCGCGCAGCGGAATCCGGCTGGACCGAGGAGATAGCCACGCGCTCCTCGAACTCGCCGGCGCGCGCCTCAGGAGCGACTCCGCCAATGACGAGACTGAGAGGACGATTAATCGTGCCAGGGCAACGAGAGAGCGGCAGGTTCAAGAAGCCTCGCCTGACCCGATAGGAACGTCGCTGCGCCAATAAAATTGGCGGTGAAGGCTGACCGCGGCCGAGTCGGGCAAGCGAGCGAAGTGCTGAAATAAGGGCGTGAGAATCCAAGACATCGTTTGTAGAGAGCATCGAGCTTCGCGAAATTGTGGTACAGGATCGACCGCAGGTGTTCTCGGAGCGCTCGCAGAACCCGGGATTCTTCCGCGGCACCCGCCAAGGCGAAGAACGGTCAGAGTTGCACGATAACGCTTAAAAGCGAGCCTTCCTCCGAAAGTCTGCGCGCGCAGTTCCACGGTCCGATGCGCTTTCATAGCTATTCCAATCGCCGCGCCCATTCTCTCCCGGATCAGGTCCAGCGGGTCTGCAGTGCATGCGCCCCCAAAGTGGACGCCATTGGGCCGGGTGAACCGGGCTCGATTGCGCGCCGAAGGCCCGTTCCAGGCCCGGAAATCCGGGTCCGTCAGGGCGAGCGCGTGCGGGTCGAGGTAGAGAACGGCCTTGCCGAGAAAACGACCGTGCACTGGCATCGCGTGCGTGTGCCACATGCCATGGATGGCGTGCCTCACCTCACGCAGAAGCCGATTGGAGCGGGCGAGCGCTTCGTCTACGAGTTCGACGCCGTCGACGTCGGCATCTGCTGGTATCACCCGCACCAGCGGAGCTTCGAACAGGTCGGGCGCGGACTTTATGGTCCGCTGATCATCGAGGAACCGAAGGCGGTGCGGGCCGATCGCGAGGTGACCTGGATGCTCGGTGACTGAGGGCTGACGAAATCTGGCGCAATCAGCGAGGATTTCGGCAACCGGCACGACATTCACCACAATGGCCGCGTCGGCAACACGGTTACCATCAATGGCCGCGTGCCGGATACCTTTGCGGTCAGAAAGGGCGAGCGCATCCGGCTGCGGCTGATCAACGCCGCCAATGCACGCATCTTCAGTCCCGACTTCACGGGTTTTCAGGCCGGCCGTCATCGCGCTCGACGGCCAGCCGGTGACGCCACACGCGCCGGAGGCGGGTGGTGCTGGGTCCCGCAATGCGCACCGATCTGATCCTCGACATGACGGGCAAGCCGGGCAGCCGGCTTTCGATCTTCGACCAGTTCTACGAGGGGCTGGAATATGAGCTCGTCGATCTTGTTTATTCCGACACTCCGCTTAGGGCACGTGTGCCTGATTGGCCGCTGACCCTGCCGACCATTCCGCTGCCGGAGCCGGACCTCGATACAGCGTCCCGCAACGAAGTCGTCTTCACCGGCGGCATGATGGGCGAGATGGTGGCGCAGGACATGGGTGAAAGCATGGGTCCGGGCGCATGATGCAGGACGATGAATTCCGGCACCGCCTGGTTCATCAACGGCGTCGCCGCCGACGAGGCCAATCACGACATGAAGCCGGGGCTGACGCTCTTGCGGAATAAGAGCCACGTCATCGCCACGACCAACGCAACCGCGTGGCATGATCTGATCCATCTGCACGGCCATTCCTTCCGGGTGATTTCCCGCAACGGCCAGCCCACCCCACGTCGCGAATGGCAGGACACGGCGCTGGTTTCGCCGCGCGAGAAGGTCGAGATCGCCTTCGTCGCCGACAATCCCGGCAATTGGATGTTCCACTGCCACGTTCTCGAACACCAGGCGGCCGGTCGCCTGACC
>NZ_RZSR01000196.1:0-7677 GCF_004023265.1 Mesorhizobium sp. M1A.F.Ca.IN.020.06.1.1 | reverse complement strand
ATGCGGCTGTAGAGCAGCTCGGCGCGCCTTGTGTCGATGAGGTTCATCGCTCCCTTGATGATGCCGTTGGTCTCGAGGAATGCCTCGTCGCACTGGGCGATGATGTCGACAATGGCATTACCGATGCAGAGCACGTCATAATCCGCATCAAAATCTCCGCCAAAAACCCGAGCCGGCTTCTTGCCATGCCGGCCGGGCGTGGTCTCGCGAGTTGAAATGGGTTGCCGCATGCGCTTGATCCAGCCGCCCTCACGCAGCTGCCGGTCCTGCTTCACGCAGCAAATCGTCAGCTTTGTCCGTCTTCTCCCAGGTGAACTCAGGCTCTTCACGCCCGAAGTGTCCGTATGTCGCCGTCTTGCGGTATATCGGGCGTAAGAGATCAAGCATCTTGATGATGCCTTTCGGTCGGAGATTGAAAACCTCGAGAACAAGGCGCTCGATCCTTTTTTCCTCGATCCTTGCGGTTCCGAAAGTATTGACCATGACAGAAACCGGACTGGCCACGCCGATCGCGTAGGCAAGCTGAACCTCGCAGACCTCCGCAAGGCCGCTGGCAACGATGTTCTTCGCGACATACCGGGCGGCATAGGCCGCCGAGCGGTCAACCTTGGATGGGTCCTTGCCCGAAAAGGCACCGCCGCCGTGACGCCCGGTCCCACCGTAGGAATCGACGATGATCTTCCGTCCTGTGAGGCCGCAGTCGCCGGCAGGCCCACCGACCACGAACCGCCCTGTTGGGTTGACCAGAAATCTGATCCCCGAAGTATCCAGGTGGGCCGGCAGGACCGGTTTTATGATCTCCTCAATGACGCCTTCGCGGACCGTGGCTTGTGAGACCGCTTCGTCATGCTGCGTCGACAGGACTATGGTATCCAGCGCCACCGGGCGGAGCCCTTCGTAGCGTACGGACACTTGAGATTTCACGTCCGGACGCAGCCAGCCAAGCTGTCCCGCTTTCCGGACCTCGGCCTGTCTTTTCGTCAAATGGTGAGCGAGTTGGATCGGCAGGGGCATCAATGTATCCGTCTCGTTGCATGCGAATCCAAACATGATGCCCTGATCCCCTGCCCCCTGCCCGAGATCCTGCCCTCGTCCTTCATCAACGCCCTGGCTTATGTCGGGCGACTGCTCGGTGAGGGCCAGAACGACGGCGCAACGTCGACCATCAAAGCCAATCGCATCATCGTCGTAGCCAATATCGAGTATCGTATCGCGGGCGACTTGGCTGTAATCGATGTGGGCATGGCTGGTGATCTCGCCAGCCACAACGACCATCCCCGTCTTCACCAACACTTCACAGGCGACGCGCGCCTTCGGATCGGTGCGCAGGACCGCATCGAGAATGGCATCGGAGATGTTGTCTGCCATCTTATCGGGGTGTCCCGCGCCGACGGATTCGGAAGAGAACACGAACTGCCTGGTCATAAAAATGCCCTCGCTTCAAGTGCTGGAGTTAGTGAGGAGTTTCTGGATTGGGGTGGCTTATCGGTCGGGGATGCCGGGAACATCGAACGCAGTGCAGAAGTCGGCAACGTCTCTTCGTACGCTCGCATGAACTTCCTGGTCATCGGGCTGGCGGCAGACCGAGTCGATGAAAGCGGCGATCTGCACCATCTCCGTTTCGCGCATGCCCATGGACGTCACCGCTGGCGTCCCTAAGCGGATGCCGCTTGTCAGCGCCGGATGCCGCCGGTCGCCCGGGACCATATTGAAATTCGCAATGATGCCTGCACGCGATAAGCGCTCCGCATAGGCTTTGCCTGACAGCGGCCGGTCCCGAAGATCAAGGATCAGCATGTGATTGTCAGTGCCCCCGGTGACGAGTTCATAACCTCGCTCCAGAAGCGCCTGGGCCAGAGCCTTGGCGTTGTGGACGATCTGCTGACCGTAGACACGAAAGGACGAGTTCGCTGCTTCCTGCAAAGCGACGGCAAGCGCGGCGATAGTATTCATATGCGGTCCGCCTTGCAGAAGAGGGAACACGGCGCGGTCTATACGTTTGGCCAGATTGTGTTTGCTCTTCGGATGATGGAGGGGCTGATAACGGTCTTCATTCCTTGATAAAATGAAGCCACCCCGGGGACCGCGGATCGACTTGTGAGAGGTGCTGGTGACCACATCGCAATGGGGCACGGGGTTCGGATGCACTCCTGCGACAACCAGGCCGCTGATGTGGGCGATGTCAGCCACCAGATACGAGTTCACCTCCGAAGCAATTTCGGCCATTGCCGCGTAGTCAAAAATACGCGGATAAGCAGTTCCGCCGACCCAAATTAGCTTCGGGCGTTCCCGCTTGGCGGTCTCGCGCAAGTGGTCATAGTCAATTTGCTGTGTCTTTTCGTGCAGCCTGTACGGGACGCGCTGATAATCGCTGCCGGAAAAATTGACGGACCAACCGTGAGTCAGATGGCCGCCTTCGGGTAAAGGCAAGCCCATCACTTTGTCACGGGGGCTCAAAAGCGCGCGATAGACAGCCTGGTTGGCTGGCGAGCCTGAATAAGGCTGGACGTTGGCGTGTTCACTGCCAAATAGCGCTTTCAGGCGCTCGATCGCGAGGGTCTCAAGCTCATCGACGATCTCGTTTCCGGCGTAGTAGCGCGCACCGGGGTATCCCTCGGCATACTTGTTGGTGAAAATCGACCCGGTCGCTTCCAACACCGCCGAGGAGGCAAAGTTCTCGGAGGCGATCAGTTTGAGAGTTGTCCGCTCCTGGCGCTCCTGTCTTAGAAGCAGTTCGCGAACGCGGGAGTCGACGGCGGCTAAGTGAGGCCGCCCGTAAGTGTCGGGCTGCGCGATGGCGCCGCCGGCGGAGTTATCCATGGTAGTCGCGCTCCATTTGGACTGATCTATTTCACGATCAAGCAGGCGGTCCCTTCAACCGCGCGTCTTGTATTGCTTCCAGGCGTTGTAGGTCTCTTTTATGATGACCATCATCGTGGGGCAGGAGATCGACCACCAATTGAGCCAGCCCGCCATCCTTGCCTCCTGCTTGCATATGGTACGAAGACTGCGGACGTTGTTCGTTGCAGCAAAGAAAGTTGGCTCTGACCAGCCGCCGGACGTGGCGTCGAACCTGCTCGCGAGGCAGACTGGTAATATCGGCCAGCTCGCCGACGGTTAGATCCGCATGCGCGCAAAGGCCCAGGATTCGAAGGCGATCAAGATGCGCTGCCGTCCTTACGCGATTTACCAGTGTCAACATTGGTTGGCATCAACCCGGACGGGATGCAGCAAGCCGCTAGCCCTTCTATCCCCATCAATCCGCATGAGATCTCTTCTCGTCATTTGCTGTAAATCCGCTGGTATGGATGCTAATGGAAGATGGATCACAGTCCTTTCTACGACTAAGACGCCAGATATTGGGGCTAATGTACCACCTGACAGGAGACTACGCTCACGAACATTATGTGAATTTTTTTTAACGTTGCTGAGAATCAAGGGTGAGGTTTGGCGAATGTCTCGCCGTCGACTGTCGAATCCTGCCCGACGGGATTATGGGGTGCGTAGCCTGCTTGTCCTTTCCACATGACCAGCGACGATGGGGCGAAGGCGGCAGACATAGCTCTGGAGCATGCTGCGGTGTCTTTGGCCTGAAGCCGAGGAAGGCGGACCGTGGCTTCCGCGCCGCTGCCGGGAGCCCCCGAACAGGCCAAGTGGATCAGCCGGGTGTTGCCGTCATAGAGCGTGAGACCCAAAGCTGGCCAGCCGCGCCCTGAGGCTGACGCACCGCTCAGCGTCCACCTTGCTCTCGAAGCCCATCGGCATAGCGCCGATAACGACTTGACCGCGTGCGTGTCGACGAGCGATCGGTGAGCGCAAGGATCGAGGGTGCAGTGCAGGATAATGCTGTTTTAAATCAGCGCTGTTTTCAGCCGACTGCCTTGAGCGTGGGCACAAGGATATAGGCCGCAGGAGATCATCGTCTGGCTGTTCGGGAGGCCGCCCTGGGCGCGCGACAGCCGTTCCTTCGGCTGCGCCAGCTCCGCCACCATCCGCGCCGTGCCTTCCGGAGACCATTCCCGCTGCCGGCCGGCGCCCGTGAAAACCTCGACCCGGCGCACCGGCTCGAGATGGCTGGGCTCAGCGTAACTCTGAAGTCGTCATATACCGAAGCCTTCACAGACTTCGGACATCTCCCTCACAGTCCGATCAAGATGGCGTCAGGAACACCGCTTGCGTTGATGCGGATGAACCCCTGCTTGTGCCACAATGACCCTTATCTCAGCGCGCGAGCCAAAGCTTCCGCGCAAGGCGACGGCTAGGATAAGGCAATGCCGACGAAGGGCACATTGCTTGCCACACTCTGGAATGATGGCATGCTCGGAAGGCCTAGGTTTTGCTCAGGGCCGCCTGCAAGGCGCGCTTGGAGGTTATTCACATAGCCTTCTGCGTAGTCCTGCGCCGTCGAGACCGAAAGATCAATGCCTGCCGCCAAGGCCTCTTCCATCAGGTGCTTTACGAGCCCATTTCGAATGGCCAGCTTGACCTCGGGGCCTGCGATAAGGCCGATCGCCTGCGCGGCCATATTGAGGCCAGCTTCCTCCAGCGCTCGCTTCATATCGCCTCCGTTAATGGCCGTACGCAGGAGATTGGCTGCTTGCGACTCAGCCTCGAGAACCATCGAGGCAAGATCGGCTACTTGTCCGAGGCCCGGAATGAAGCTGAGCAGTCCCACCGCCGTTGCCGCCAAGTCGAGCACTTTCGTCTCGATTTTGAGCACGGAGTCGACGACGTGCATGACGGCCCCGCCGTTCTTTTTGGCTGACTTAATGTCAGGCTGGTCCATCAGGCCCATCTTCATGTCCGCGACGGCATTCTGCTCTTCTGCGGTTTGGGCGCCGTGGGTGATTGGCTGCTGAACGTTGCGGTTCGCAGACGACATGTTTGTGCAAAAATGGGCAAAGTCTTTTTTGCTGATATTGCCGGAATCAACCGTATGCCCGCCGCCAAAGTCGAAGAATTTATGATGGGTCTTATAGCCCGTGATCGAATTGTTCAGGAGGCCAAACAAAAGAGGATCTGAAAGGAGCTGAGAGGCTGCTTCCCGCACTTTCGGATCAAGGCTCTTGTCGTCTTTCATTTTCGCCAGTTTGTCGCGAGTCAGAACACCGCTTCCAAAGAACGTGTCCTGATGGTCCTTGATCATCTCGACCGTATTCAGCTCAGTTTGCGTGAGGCTCATCGACGATGAGGCGACTTGCAGGAAATCCTCTTTGTGCATCTTCCCTTTCGAGCCACCGCACAACTGGTTCCAAGCATCGGGGTGATCGAGGAAATATTGCGCCGCCGCAATGACCTGGGGCGGAAATTTGCCGTTTTTCGATTCGCCGCCGACCATTTTCTTGAACTCATCCAGACTCAGGTCCTTGGACAGATTTTCGGAGTACCGGTAAAACTCCCGCAAGGCATCGCTCAAGGTCATGACCGAAGGCTGCAAACCTCCGCTGCCGTCGGATGGTATGTAGTTCTGCTCGTAGCTTTGCGCTTGGGCTTCCTGAAATGCAGCAACTTGTGGGTGGTGGTTTGAAAATCCGGCCAAGTCCTTGGCGTTGATCTTGCCTCCACAGCGGCCGTCGCCCTGCGAGCCAATCGCATAAAAAAGTCCCGAATCCTGCTGCAGTCCCTTGATCGCCGCTTTCAGATCCGGTGGCGTAGAGGGATCATTGGCTTTCTCGGTCAACGACTTCCAACTAAGCGGGCATTGGTCCTTGTGACGGTTGAGTACCGCAACAATCTGCAACTCAGCCGTGGTCAGCGACCCACCGTTCCACGTGATTCCGGGGCTCGGCCTGGGAGCCGGCTCGATCTTCGGGGTGACGCGGAGCAGATGTTGGGCTTCAGTCGCCTTGGAGCGTTGCGATTGGTCCTCCTTGAGAGCCGCCCTCATATGTGGCGGCAGCAGATCCAGTGGGTGTTGCTCCAAGCCCTTCAATGTCGATTCGACATCCGGTGCCAGATGGCCCAAAGGGTCCTGCCGCAATTTATCCATTGTCGAATCAAGATTCGACGTTGGCAGATCCCCTTGCGCGAAAGAGCCGGGCTTGTTTGCCAGCACACAAGTGGACAGCATCGCTTCGAAGCACGATGCACTTTGCTGATGCTGGGTCGCAAAATGGGAAACTTTCAGGCCCGGCCAACCCCTTGCGGACTGTAGCGAATTTGAGCGGTAGAAAGTTGAAAGATTGCTGGCCGACATTGTGCATCCTCAGACGTGACGTTGAAATCCCCACAAGAGACCCCGACAGAAGATCCCTTGCGTTTCACAAAATTCGACAATTCCAAGCGTCGGCAGGTCACGAATGCGCCTGCCCTGCCTTCAATTGCTGTGTTCCGGGCCGGCTCCAAGGTTCGGTCCAACACAATGGCCGGAGTCACCGCGAGAGCTGCCGGGACTCATCATGAGCGGATTAGCTTTCGAGAAACTGACGAGTTTGCGAAGAGTTCACAAAGGGGTAGCCGCAGTCATGTTCTTCAGAGCTGCGGCAAATCCTCAATGTTCATTTCTTGCCCAGCTCAGGCTTCCCGCCAACGCTATCCTGTTGTGGGATGTCAGAAGAATAAGAAGCATCCGGTCGTCCGTCGCGAACGACCGTAGTGGAGGAGCCGCGAAACAAGATCAGCACTGATTCCTTTGGCGTGGCCGCTATGTGAGTCTGCGCCTGCGCCTCCGCCACCAAGCCGTTAAAGGTCTGCTCCACGAGTGCGACGAAGCGCGGTGGACCGGAAACGAAGACGAGGCCATTGCCTGGCACGGGTTTGACCACATAGCGCTCGTCGGAGATATCAAGCTTGTCGAGAGCCCCCTTGAACGCATCGAAGCGAATCGACGTCATCAAAAGCATTCGAGTTTGCGATTCTTGTGCAGCAGACACATAGAGCACAAGGCCGTCATAGTACCATTGGAGACCGTAAAGGTTCGTCAAGCGGTCGAGGAACGCGCGCGGTGGCAAATCAGGCATACGTCCGCGAATTCGCCCCTTCACCGCAGGACTGATGTTGACCCTGATATTCAGGTTGTTGCCGAATTCCTGCAACGCTGCAGCGAGTTCCTGATCCAGAACCGTGTATCTATAGGGTGTCGCCGGAAGGGACAGCGGGACTGCGTGCGCCGGGTGAATCCCGGTGGACAGAAAAAACCCGGCACAGAGAAGTCTCAAAACATGCAGGGTGACGGGTTGGATAAGCGTTCTCGGCATGTCGCACTGATAAACCAAACGCTGAAATCATCACAAGTGACTAAATTGCCGAAGAGATTTTAGATGTCGAAATGACGCCGCCGTTAGTCAGCTTGTTGTCAGCTTGCCCCCCTAGGAGTGTTGCGCCGACACCGGGTGATGAATGGGCGGGGCCCGCCCGGTCAGAGAGAGCAACCGAGTCCTTACATGATGATGCCTGTCACGTCGATCTCTGCCACTCTAACGGCTGGCCTCCCCAGGGTCGGATCACCGTCGATTGTCGAGCAGGCCCAGTTTGAGCGCGCCTTAGGGCATGCAGCCGACTCGCTGAAAAACAATGCCGCCGCGGAGCCAGCGAGTGCGGCGCCAGTTGCTGCGGCGATGGATGTTCAGCGCGCGGCTGCGCCGACGAGCGGCATGGGCGATCGCGTGTTGCAGACGATTTCCTCCCTATATCCACACAACACTGTTTCCTTCCCCGCGCTCGACCATGACATAGCCC
>NZ_RZSR01000195.1:0-7679 GCF_004023265.1 Mesorhizobium sp. M1A.F.Ca.IN.020.06.1.1 | reverse complement strand
GCGCAGGACAATGAAAGCTTCTTCGCCTTCGCCGACCGGCTTGCGCGCGAGCACGGCGCGACGTTTGCCATCAAGGGATCGCAGGCTGGCTTCGTGCCTCGTAACCAGGGCGTTTCGGCGACAGGCCAGCCGCTGCCGACCATCGTCATCACCCGCGGCATGGTGATTTCGGCAAGCGGCCTGACGCCGGCGACCGACCGGCCGCGCTTCAAGAAGAAGAAAGGCCGCTGGTACGACTTGCATAGAGCCAGGCAGGTGATCGAAGAGGTCGAAACCGGCGACGACGTCGAGCCGGAGGACGTGCTGCGCTTCATGCAGCCGGACGCGACTGCAGCGCAGACGCGCGCCGATTCCGATCGTATCGACGGCGCGCGGCAGAAGGGCGCCGGTTCGATCACGATCGAGGGCGAGCCGACGGCCGAGCCGGAAGGCACTGCCATCATCCAGCTGCGCGCCGGCGTCGACGGCAGCTACACAATCGCCTCGATCACCGATACGCTCGACCGCGGCAGCGGCTACACCACGCAGATCTCGTTAGGCAACCCGCAAGGTTCGGCCGGAACGGACAGCCGTTAGGCCGAGAGCAACTTCACCATCGTCAGCCGCCTACGCACCAACCGTCGTGCTGAGTCTTGAAATGCCTCGCGCTCGGCTTCGAGCACGAAATCCAGGGTCATCATATCGAGCAGGAACTCGTCGACCGCCTCGGCCAGGCCCTGCGACTTATCTTTGAGTTGAGCGAGAAGCGCACGCGCCTCTCCCACCGCGTTGGCGCCGCCGGCGTCGATCAGCGCCTCAAGCTTCCTGAAACAATCCAATCCTGAAATCCCCCTTGCCGCCGGCCTCAATCCCCGGCCGGCAGGAAGGTTCCCAAGCGAAAGGAAAAATCATGACCGCATCTCGCGAGCAGGAATCGCTCGCCCGCGTGCTCGCGCATGAGGGCGGCTACAGCAATCACCCGGCCGACCCGGGTGGCGCCACGATGAAGGGTGTGACCCAAAGGATCTTTGACGCCTACCGCAGCAGCAAGGGGCTGGCGCCTCGGTCCGTGAAGAGCATCACCAGCCAGGAACTCTTCGAGATCTACGATCGCCAATACTGGGACGCCGTGAAGGGTGACCGGCTGCCCGCCGGGGTCGACTATGTCGTCTTCGATGGCGCTGTGAACTCCGGTCCGAAGCAGTCGATCATCTGGCTGCAGCGCGCGCTCGGGCCTCTTTACAAGGGCCGGCTCGACGGGGTCATGGGGCTCGGCACGATCGCGGCCGTCCAGGCCTGCAACGACCGCGATGCCCTGATCGACCGGATCTGCGATCAGCGCCTGACCTTCCTGCAGCACCTGAAGACGTGGCCGGTGTTCGGTCGCGGTTGGTCTTGTCGCGTCGCGGAGGTCCGCTCGATCGGCCAGTCCTGGGCAACCGGCCTCACGCCGCGGACGGCGAGCTTCGTCGACGGCGGCCAGGCGAAAGGCTTTATCGAGGATGCCAAGGCTGCCTCATCGACCGCACCGGCCGATGCGGCAACCGGTGCCGGTGCCGGCGGGCTTGGCCTCTCCGGCTATCTGTACGATCTCCAGAACCAGCTTTCGCCGTTCTCCTACACCAGCGATTGGATCGGCAAGGTCGTCGTCATCTTGGCCGTCGCTAGCGCGCTGCTCGCAATCGGCGGTCTCGCCTGGCGCTGGTATGCGAACCGCAAGGCGAAGCGCCTCGCCGCGGCTCTCGGGGCGAAGGCGACGTAATGGAAAACCTCGCCTCGGTCTTTGCCGTGATCCTCGATCGCGCCCTGCGCTTAGGCGGAGCCGCAACCCTGGCTGTTATCGCCGGCTTCCTGATCTGGTTGCTGTTATGAGCGTTCTCATCAGCCTGCTTGTCGGCCGCCTCGGCACCTCGCGCCTGTTTGCGGGCGCTATCGCCTGGGCGGCCAGTGCGGCGCTCGTCTCCGGCGCCGCTTTCACCGTCTACGAACTGATCAAGCACCGCGGCGCCGAAGAGGTCCGCGCCAAGATCGAAAAGGATAATCAAGATGCGATCACAAAGGGCATTGATGCTCGCATGTCTTTTGACGACTGCATCGACACTGGCGGCGTGTACGACTTCCGCCGTCAGCGGTGCGCCGGCGCTGCGCTCGGCCATTGGTAGCAGCCTCGCCGGCGCGCAGGGCAAGACGATCACCGATCAGAATAAGATCGACAAGACGATGGCGCCAGGCTGCGCGATCGGCCTTTACACGCCGGCGGAATGCGACCGCCACACCAAGGCCAGCGCCGAGCGTCGAGCTGAACTGGGGAGGGGCGAATGAGTGACTTCAATGCGAACCTTGCCTTCTTGATCGCCGTCGTCAGCGCGGTGGCTGGCCTATGGTGGCGCATCGAGGCGTCTATCAAATCGGCTCGGGACGAGGTCAAAAAGGATGCGCGCGACGCACATGCCAGGGCAGACATGGCGATCGGCTCGGTATCGCTGCTTGCCGAGCAGCTTGCCGCGCACAAGCTGCACGTTGCCGAGACCTACATCACCAAGGCCGGCCTACGCGAATTCCGCGACGAGGTGATGACTGGTGTCCGCGACTTGAAGGGTAGCGTCTCGACGCTGCACGAGCGGATAGACCGTTTCATCGAGGGCGATAAGATCGGCCGAGTGCGCTCGTCGGCAGACTGACGGACCCTACAGTGACATCACGTTTTTTTGGTGCAGGTAGGTCGTGTAAAAGTCTCCTGCACGGACCAGCCCTTTCCAGTCGAGCGCTTTGAGCCTCGAGCCCGAGGTGGATATGAGGCCATCGCGGCGAAGTTCTTGAAGCACTCGGTTGACGTGAACGGTGGATAGCCCCACTGCGTCGCCCAGCACTGCCTGGCTTACTGGAAATTCCGCCACGTGGTCCTGAATTTGGCCGACTGCATGGAGACGGACGATGAGCTCACACAGGAGGTGAGCCATGCGAACATAGGCGTCCCGCCTTCCGACATTGGTGACCCACTCTCTATATATCGCTGCGTCGATCAGCGTTGAGCGCCAAAACAAGTTGGCGATGGAGGGGTGTTTGGCACAGATCGCGCGCAGCGCATCGTGGCGCATGAACCCCACTCTGGCGGGCGTGAGTGGTGCGAAGGTGCAATCCATAACCGAAAGATGAATTCCGTGGAGGTCCGGGATGTCTCCCGGAACAAAGATTGACGTGATCTGTCGCTTTCCCTCGCCGGTGATCTTCGCAGATGCCACCAGGCCGTCCAGAACAGCGAAGGAATGAGAGGGTCGGTCGCCCTCGCGCACGATATCCTCTCCTGTCCGGTAGTCGCGCTCCTGAACCGCGATACTCTCCAGAATCGCAATGTCGGCTTGAGTAAGGTCAGAGATGATCTGGAGCTTACGGATAATCAGGTCAGAGGAAGAACCCGGCAACACTGAGCTGATCGACATAAGCCCGAACCTCTATCGGGCCCCAATGTTCCCGTGCGGTGAGGATGGCTCTTTGACCCCCAGGTTGATTGCGCCTCAAGCCCCTAGCCATGGCCGAGTCCGACCGCTTGGAATGATTTTTGCTCATGACGAAGGAACACCTTTTAGGATCGCAGGTTGGGAGCCCGGCGGCACAGCTATGCTCCCCTCTGCTTCCAAAGTGCCGTCGTGTCGAAGGCCCGCCTGCAGGCGTGTCGGGCGGGCCCGCTTGGCAGGAGGAGAAAGCCATGGCTTCAGCAAGACTGGCGAAAGGCGCGTTCACACCTGTCGATGTTGAATTTCTTTGCCAGATTCTCGAACGCGGCTCAGTCGCAAAGGAAACTGCAGCGGAGCGAGAGCGCCGCGCTTTGCGGATCATTGCCAGCTATATGGCCGGCGTCACCGATGAAGGACAGCTGATTGAGCTTTCTCGCAAGCCGTTGGGACGATAGCAGTGAGTTATTTGCGGGCGGCCAAGCCGTTCGGGAAAGCCGAGGGGGCCCCGTCTGTCCAAGTCCTCCGACCCGTCCGGCAGCCCGGCATCCGGGAGGTACGTTTGGCGGACTACCAGTCGACGGATCGATTGGGCGATCCGATCCTTCAGGCGTCCTGCACAAGCGGTTCGTGTGCGGGCCTTTGATGCCAGATGACTTGGCGCAAGTCGCGCATAGCATCGGCTTGGCGCCACATGGTGGCACAGATGGAAATGATCGACCTCGCTCGCAAGCTCGCCCCGCGCCCGATTTCCGACAATCGGCGAGGCTAGATCACGGCCGTAGCTTTCTGGCCTCGCGCTCCACGGCTTTGCGGCTGTTGCCGTGCTGGCGGATCAATTCCCTGACTGCTCCAGGCGAAATCCGGTGCCGCTTGGCGAAGTATTCAATCTCGTACTCTTGATCCGCTGATACCCGGTCGCGATCGCCGCCGCGCTTGCTCTTGTCGTCTGCCATAGCGCATACCTCCTGAACTCGACCAACCGGATCACAAAGAAAATGTTCCGGGGCCGCGGAACACCTTGCATTCAACGAGGTTTGGGGCGCGGCGGCGCACCTCCCTCCCGATCCCCGTGCAGAGCCGCCAGCGGAGCCTCCCCTTCTCCGCAGGCCCGCTCCAATGGCATCAGGGGCGGGCCGTTCTTTCGCAGGGCGCTCGCGGAAGGCTGCCGGCGGGATCCGGTCAGGTCCGCTCGATGGAGCATTGGCCGGTACCTGTGCTACTGTGCAGCGATGGAACAGAAGACCATTGATCGGGCGATTGTCCTGCTCAAGCAGTATCGGGACATCCTTGTGGCGAGTTACGTGCCGATAGGCGCCGAGGGCGTTCCTGAACCAAAAACGCCTGAGCAAGCCGCGGATCCGTTGGAAATCGCCGCACTGGAAGATCTTGCGGCGCTTGATGCGGTGATCAAAGACATGTTGGCTTAGGTTCTGGAACACGACTATCATGGGCGGCGACGGACAACCACGCGGCAGCACAGATCGCTCAAGTCGGCTTGTCAACGAGTGGCGTCTTTCGCGTCGGCGGCTTGTAGGGCGTGACCAGCCTAACCGTGTCGGCATTCAAGGTGACGGGAATGCCCAGGTCGATTGTCACCTTGTCCTCATCCACCCGGGTGACGTCACCTCGCAGCCGATTTCCTGACCCTGTTTCACCTTCGCTGTTCGGTCGACGATGGAATGAGGCTGCCCGTATGACGGGATCGATACGCTGACCCGGTCTTCTGTGACTCGACGGCCCACTTTCGCGGTGATGGCGACCTCGTCGCCTATCTTCAAGCCCTTGGCCATACGCCTACAACTCTGACGCGGCAAATAGGTTCTCAAGCCTTCTCTAATGGAACCTACCGACGGACATTGGGTGCGGTCTCGCGGTGCGCGTTGCCAGGCGAGGCGCCGTTTGGGGGTATGTGGTGGCGTTCCCCGGAGCCCGTTCGGCCCTTCAGGCTGGCGGGCTTCTGGCCGTTTCGCGGATTGCCGAGGAGAAGCCAAGACGGGACTGCTGAATCCTGCTATGATCAGTCTGCAATGCCCCGCCGCGAAACCCCGTTGGAAATGGCGCAGCGCCACGTTCGAGAGGGCGCGGAACGCATAGCGCACCAGCGAGCGTTGATCGCCAGAATGGAAGTGCGTGGCCAATCCATAGGCGAAGCCGAACACCGGTTGCGGGAGTTTCAGGCGGCTCAACGCCAACACACCGACCACCTAAGGCGTCTCCGCGATAGCTAGCCGCCGGTTATGGAACCTTCGCCCGGATCCGGATCCACGGCCAGAGGAGACCTGAGGGCCGAGAGCAAGAAAGAGCACGACGAGCGCATCCAGGCGATGAAGGTTTTCGAGTGCGGTTCTCATGCGCGAACCGGTATGCTCGAGGCGCAGGCGCGCGAGCTCATCGACCTGATCGGCAACGACTCGAGCTCTCCACTTCGAGAGGCGCGTCTCCTAGCGAGAGAGATAGACGCGGGACAGCCAGGTGCTGTTCCTTCGCGGTGAGCACACGCTGCGCCATGCGACCTGCAGGACTTCGAGGAAGGAAGCTGACAGATAGCTTCTTCGTCAAACGGTTGTTGATGGAACTTTTTAACCGTCAACCGGTTCGAGCTTCACGGCGAGTGTTCTGGCGGCTGTTATGGCTGGGCCGCCCAAGCCACGCCGGGCGGGGAAAACGCCTCCCCCCGGAGCCCGTTTGACTTCCCAGGGCCGAGCGGGCTCTCCTATTCTCGAAAACATCGTCATTTGGTCCAACTAGGTCGCATCGGCCGGAGGGAACAATTCCATCAACCATCTCGTTGGGTGTCGCGGCGTGTGTCCCCGGCCAAGGTTCACCGCGCCGCGTGGGGGCATTTCCCCCGGAGCCCGTTCGGCCCCCCTCAGGCGAGCGGGCTCTTGTTTGCCGGGATGAGTGCCGGAACGGCCCGCGCGTGATGGCGTTAGGATCAATGGCGCTTACAGATGACATCCGCATGGTGCGCGGGCATGTTAGCCTGGGTAGACGGCACCTCGCTGAGCAGCGGGAGCGCATAGCCGAATTGGAACGGCTCGAACTGCCCATCGCCAAGGCGCTCGAATTCCTCGAACTTCTCGAAAGCATGCAGGAGCTTCACGAACTACACTTGTCGCGCTTGCTAGAGAGGGCGGCGTGGCACATAGCTTAGATACGGGCGCCCGGCCTGCCGAAGGGGTCGAGGAGACCTTGGGCGCACAGGCCGGGCTCTTACCCCGATGCCAACCGCGGCGGGGCAGAGATGCTTTATGCGCCACCGTTCAGTGGTAGGCATCCACGTTTTTAGTGGTAGCGAATGAAAAGCCCGCCGCGGCTAATTAGCGTAAGCGACGGGCTTTTTTAGGTTGCCACTGAGACGGCTACATTCCTGCCTTTGGTTAATGACTGAGGCTTAAATCCGTTCCACACTGGGACGTTCTGTGAGATAATGGCAGATGCCTTCCCGAGGGCGGCGCTCATGTCGTTGTCGCGTTGGAGTGGCGTCTACGGGCCCGCTGATCTGGACATGCACCAGCGGGTGTTTAACCGGTTGTGCGACGAGCGACGACTAGCCAAGAAGGATCGCGAACAGCGGGAATATTTGGCTAGGGAAATCCTCCAAGCTTTTGATGACGGCATCACCGACGAAGCTGACCTGCCACGAGTGCTTTCTAAGCGACGGAGAGCGTAGCGCGCCTGCGGCCTCGGATCATTCGCGTGGGAAAAAGTCAACGTTGGCTATGGCTGAACGCTTGTCTAGCTCGGCGGCTTTCTCGGCTAAGCCTCAGGTCGGCCCCAATTGGAACGGCTACACGCCCCAGAGAAGGTCCGACAAAAAGAGCCCTCACACCGGCAGGCTCTTTCAATGTGGTCGCAACGCTTTATGAAGAGCTTTCCAATGAACAGACACCGTTGAAACGATGTCGGGACTGCGAGCCTCGTCCAGGTCACCGCACTGTGCACTAATGCCTTCGGCCACGGTCACCTCGGGCTCACGCTCGCACCGATCACTGCCGGCTAGTCGGCAAGGTCCTTTCACGGAAAGCATCGCACGCCTTTGGCTCGTCCCGGTTCTAAACCCGACTGGGTAGTCGAAATCGCTAACCAGGCAACCGCCTGTTCGGTCGCGACAGGCGGTTTCTCTTGCGCACGCGAAACGACGTTCTTGAGGCTCCATGCAAAGGCTACCTGGTTTTGCGAGCTGCGGCGCCCGCCCGCGCCGGCGCCTCCTGGATGTTGGCGGCGCCGCCCATGTCACCATTC
>NZ_RZSR01000194.1:0-7750 GCF_004023265.1 Mesorhizobium sp. M1A.F.Ca.IN.020.06.1.1 | reverse complement strand
CCCCAGTAGTTGCGATAGATGTCCTCGAAGAGATGGCTGATGGGATGCATGACTTACTTCCTTGAATTGAATCGATCCAATAGACCGACGCGAAAAAGACGGCTGCTCAGGCGCGCTTGCGCTCCACGATGAAGCGGGGCTGACGCTTCCACGGGCCTGTCTTGCCGCGGCGCCGCTCACTCTGCTCGGCTGAAGCAATGCCCCAATCGTTGCGGTAGACGTCCTCGAACAAAAAGTTGACCGGATGCACGGCACCCTCCTTCTCGAATCTTGCTTCATGTCAAGAGACTTGGATCGATTCAATCATAACCCCTGCACCGCCGTAGTCAAGCGAAAATTTGAATCGATCCAATAAAAGTAGTAAGTGGACCGTCAGACTTTCCGCGTCCATGTTCGACATGCGACCGGATTCGGAGAACAGACATGGCATCACTTATCGAAGGCCAGGCACGCCCCATCCGGCTGGCGGATATTGCCAAGGCGGCGGGCGTCTCGCATGGGACGGCCTCCAATGTCTTCAGTCGCCCGGAGGTCGTGCGCGCCGAGGTGCGCGAGCGGGTCAGGGCGGTGGCGGAGGCGATGGGTTACGCCGGGCCTGATCCGAAAGGCCGCCTGCTGCGCGCCGGCAAGGTCAATGCCATCGGCGTCGGCACGACCGAGCCCCTTTCCTACTTCTTCGAGGATCCCTTCGCCCGCGTCATGATGGCGGGCATTTCCGAGGCCTGCGACGCCACCGGCGCCGGGATCGCATTGGTTTCGGCGGCCAACCAGGAGAAGCTCGCCTGGAACATCCAGAGCGCGCTGGTCGACGGTTTCATCCTGTTCTGCATCGAAGGTGGCTCGCGTCTCGTCGAGCTGACGCGCGAACGCAGGCTGCCCTTCGTGGCGTTGGAGCTCGGCTTTCACGACGAGACGATCTCGGCGATCGGCGTCGACAACATCGCCGGCGGACGGCTCGCCGCGCGGCATCTTGCCGAACTCGGACATCGCCGTTTCGCCGTGCTGTCGCTTACTCTCGGTGATGACCGCACCGGCTTCGTCACACCCGAAATGGTCCACTCGGCCGTCTACACGGGAACGCGCGACCGTCTGGCCGGCTATTTCGAGGAACTGTCCGGCTTCGGTGTCGACACGAAGAGCATCCCGGTCTTCGAGACCGAGAACGAGCAAAGGAGCACCTGGGCGGGGCTCGAAGCGATCTTTGCCGGCGGCGAGCGGCCGACCGCCATCCTGGCAATGTCGGACAGGATGGCCATGATCGCCATCGACTGGCTGACTGCGCGCGGTCTGAAAGTGCCGGAAGACGTTTCCGTTGTCGGCTTCGACGGCGTGCCCGACGGCGCGCTCTGCGACCCGCCGCTGACCACCATCGCGCAGCCGATCACCGAGATCGGCCGGCGGGCCGCGCGCATGATCCTCGACTATGACGGCGCCGTGCGGCGCGAGACGATGGGCGTTGAGCTCGTCGTTAGGGCCTCGACGGGCCCTGCTCCCATATCCTAGAATCACATCTCAATATCCGCCGACCCGCGCCGGCATGGGCGGCGCAGCGAACCCGGTGCGCGCCGGCTCCGCACGCGCCGGTTTGATGCGGGTCGGGCCGAGACCGGCGAGCCATTCGAGATAGAGCGCCAGTGCGAACTGCATGGCGATGCCGGCAGCGATCAGCAACGTGTCATAGGCGAGGCCGCCCGGATTGATCAGCTTGAGCACCTGAGCGGCCATGGCAATCAGCGTGCCGGCAACGAAGACGGGCAGCGAACGCTTGCCGAGGATCGCCAGCGGATTGTCGGGCTTGGCGCGGAAAAGGTTCGATACGGCCGGCAGGGCGACTACCAGATAGCTGACGGCCAAGATATGCAGCAGCCGCGGCAGCGACAGGAAGGTCTTGTCGAAGCCGCCGATCACCACCGGCAGATTGAACCAGGTGATCTGCCCCCAGAGTGGGCTGTGCACCCAGATCGCCGCGCCCACCACATAGACGCCGGCGAAACCCACCAGCCACCGGTTTACGGGGATGGTGCCGCCGCGCTTGATATGCAGCATGGCGGCAAGGCCGATGTTGAACAGAAACTGCCAGGACAGCGGGTTCAAGAACCAGAGACCCGGCTCGGGATAATTCGGCGGAGCGATCTGCCAGATGCCGGCGACCAGCCACAGCAGCCCGGATACCGTCAGTGCCGCCACGGGCCTGTAGCTAACGAACAGAACGAAGGCCGGCGCCGCCAGAAGCAGCGCCGCATAGACCGGCAGGATGTTGTTGTAGCCGAGCTGATGGCCGAGGGTGACGATGCCGAAAAGCACCTCCGGCGTGTCCTTCATCAGCGGCTCGATGTTGATCATCTTCAACAGCTCCGGGCGGTGGGCGAACACGGCCGTGGCGGAAAACAGGGCGATCACCAGCATGGTGATGACGATGTGGGTGACGTAGAGCACGCCGGCGCGCCGCCACATCTTGAGGGTCGCCAGCAGCCTGCCCCCCGGCTTGAACTTGGTGCCATAGGCGAGCGCCACCGAGATGCCGGAGATCAAAACGAAGGCCTCTGCCGCATCGGAAAAGCCGAGGTTCTTGTAGGTCAGATTTTCGAAGACGGTACCCGGCACGTGGTCGACGAAAATGGTGAGCAAGGCGAGCGCGCGCAGCACATCGATACGCGTATCGCGTTGAGAAACAGGGATGGTCATCGACAAAAGGCCTCAGAGCTGGTGTTTCATGTCCAGCAATGCGACCCCCGACGCACCGCTTCGATTCCTCCCGTTCGGGAGTGTATCGGCGCAGAAACGGCCCGAAATGCGCCAGGTTCAATCAACTTTCGCGGAGCTTGAAAACATTCCGTTTTGAAGCCGGCAAATCAGCGAAATCACCGTAGAATCAAAAGGATCTGATCATGTCCGAACATGACAGCAAAAACAGCGAGCTGCAGCATGATCTGCCCTTTTCCTATCGTCTGATCAGACCGGAAAATGCGAGCGGCGGATGCCTTTTCGTGCTGCATGGATCGGGCGTGGACGAAACGACACTTTTGCCGCTGGCGAGGCAGATCGCGCCGCGCGCGGTGGTTGTCGCAGCACGCGGCCGCATCCGCCAGGAGGACGGTTTTCGCTGGTTCGAGCGAATCACGCCGATCAGCTTCGAGCAGTCGAGCATCCGCGCGGAGACGGCCGCTTTCGCCCAATTCGCAGTGGAAGCCGCACGGCTCCACCAGCTTGATCTCACCCGCGCGACCTTCCTGGGTTACTCAAACGGCGCCAATCTGGTTTCCACGCTGATGCTGCTTCATCCGGGCCTGGTCAGGCAGGCGGCGCTGCTCAGGGCGATGCCGGTGCTCGACGATGCGCCGGCGACGAACCTTGCCGGAACGCGGGTGCTGATCATCGCCGGCGCGGCCGACCAGACCTACGGCCCGTTCGCGCCAGCCTTGGTGACGCTCTTCAGCCAGCGCCGTGCCGAGGTCGATGCGCGCATCGTCGCCTCCGGCCATGAGTTCGGCGAAGCGGATGCCGCGATCGCCCGGCAGTGGCTTGCCGCGACCTCGACGCCGGCCGCCTGACTAGACATAGACGCTGCTGCCAAGGCTAGCCCTGCCCCATACGGTTCCAGGCATCCAGCCCGGCGATCTTGTAGGCTTCGGCCAGCGTCGGATAGTTGAAGGTGTTGTTGACGAAGAAGTCAACCGTGCCGCCGAGATTGATCACCGCCTGGCCGATATGGATGAGCTCGGTCGCACCCTCGCCGACGATATGGGCGCCGAGCAGGCGGCGCGTGTCGACCGAGAACAGGAGTTTCAGGAAACCTGAGTTGACGCCCATGATGTGGCCGCGCGAGGTTTCCCGGAAGCGCGCCACGCCGACCTCATAGGCGATCCCGCTCTCGCGCACCTGCTCCTCGGACTGGCCGACGGTGGAGATTTCCGGCACGGCGTAGATGCCGTAAGGAAACGTTTCCGGCGGCGGCGGCAGCGCCACGCCGAAGGCATGGCAGGCAGCCACCCTGCCCTGCTCCATCGAGGTCGAGGCCAGACTCGGAAAGCCGATGACGTCGCCGGTGGCATAGATATTGGGCGCGCTGGTCTGAAATGTCTGGGGATCGACCTTGATGCGGCCGCGGCTGTCGGCCTCGATGCCGACCATGTCGAGCCCGAGGCTGCCAAGATTGCCGCTGCGGCCTGCAGCGTAAAGCACGATTTCGGAGCGGATGGTGCGGCCGTCGGCAAGGGTCACTTCGGCATGATCGGGCTTGGAGGCGATTTCTTTTACCGTGCTGCCGAGGCGAATGGTCATGCCGCGGTCGCGCATCTGATGGATGAAGTCGTCGACGATTTCGCGATCGACGAAATCGAGGATGGTGTTGCGCGGCTCGACCAGCGTCACCGGCACGTCGAGCGCCGAAAAGATGGTCGCGTATTCGACGCCGATGACGCCGGCGCCGATGACGGTCAGCGTTCGCGGCAACCGGTTAAGTTCCAGCATCTCGTCGCTGTCGAAGACGCGTGTCTTGTCGAACGGCACGTCGCGCGGGCGGTGCGGCCTGGTGCCGACCGCGATCAGCGCATTGGCGAAACCGATCTCGCTGTAGTCGCCATTGTCGGTGGTCAGGCTGACCTTGTTGGCGCCGATGAACTTGGCCGTGGCCCGCGCGCTTTTGACCGCGTTGCGCATGAACTGATGCTGCAGCACCTCGACTTCGTGATCGAGCGTCTTGTGCAGGCGCTCGACGAGGTCGCTGACCGAAATATCCTGCTTGACCCGGTAGCCGCGCCCGTAGAAGCCGCGCTCGCGCCAGCCGGAGAGATTGAGCACGGTTTCGCGCAGCGTCTTGGATGGAATGGTGCCGGTGTGCACGGAGACGCCGCCGAGACGCCGGCCTCTATCGACGACCAAAACCGACTTGCCGAGCTTGGCCGACTGCACCGCGGCGCGGCGCCCGGAGGGCCGCTGCCGATGACCAACATGTCGTAATCCATATTCCCCATCCCCTCGGCGTCTTTTTGCGCCGCAGCAGGCTAACGCGATCCGCGCCTGGAATTCAATCGCCGCAGCGCCGCTCGCCACAGCCTGCCGCGCCGGCGTCACGAGCAGTCCATCTTGATTCCGCCATCGGCTTTCACCATTTCAGAGGCGAATGGCCGAGACTTATTTCCGGCCTGTTGCGAGGGCATGACACATGAACACGCGCGTGCTGGACGGCGAGATTATCACCACAAGGCTCGAGGATACACGCGCCTACCGCGGCGTGCGCACCAGGCGCGTCTTCGCCTTCATCCTCGACTATTTCTTCGTGGCGCTGCTCACCATCCCCTTCGCCATATTGGTCGCCCTACTCGGGCTTTTGACCTTCGGCCTGGGCTGGGCCCTGTTCTCCGTCCTGCTTCCGGCGGTTGCCATCCTCTATATCTGGAACACGCTGGGCAGCCGCGACCAGGCCACAGCCGGCATGAAGATCATGGGCATCCGGCTTGAGAGGCTCGACGGCACGCGCATCGACGGCCTGACCGCCGTCGTGCATTCGGTGCTGTTCTGGGCCGGCAACGTCACCCTGACGCCGCTGGTGCTGCTGGTCACGCTGTTTTCCGATCGCAAGCGCACGCTGCACGACCTGCTTCTCGGCACCGTCGTCACCCGCACCGATAGCTGACGCTATGTGCGGCCGCCCTCGCCGCGCCGGTTGTGCTAGATTATGAACAGCTTGGGCCGGCCGAGACAGCACAATCCTGTTGAATTTTTCGCCGGCCGGGCCAAAGGTAGGGCGATTCGCAGGAGCGTGTCCAAGAATCGATGACGCAGCATCCGACCCAGTCGCCGCAGTTCTTCCTGACCGCGCCGTCCCCGTGCCCCTATCTGGAGGGCCAGTTCGAGCGCAAGGTGTTCACGCACCTTGTCGGCGACAAGGCGCCCGAGATGAACGATCTGCTCACTCAAGGCGGCTTCCGGCGTTCCCAGAACATCGCCTACCGACCGGCCTGCGAATCCTGCCGCGCCTGCGTTTCGGTGCGCATCCTGGCGCAGGAGTTCACCGCCAGCCGCAACATGCGCCGTGTCACCCAGCGCAATGCCGACCTCATCGGCGCCATGCACGACGCGCAGCCTTCCACCGAGCAATATTCGCTGTTTCGCGCCTATCTCGACGCGCGCCATCGCCGCGGCGGGATGTCCGACATGACAGTGCTCGACTATGCGATGATGGTCGAGGACACGCATGTCGACACCAAGATCATCGAATACCGGCGCCGCGGCCCCGACACCTTCATCACCGGCAAGGGCCAGGGTGAATTGATTGCGGTGGCGCTGACCGACAAGATGGCCGACGGCCTGTCGATGGTCTATTCCTACTTCAATCCCGATTTCGAGGACCGCTCGCTCGGCACCTTCATGATCCTCGATCACATCGCCCGCGCCAAGGCGATGGGACTGCCCCACGTCTATCTCGGCTACTGGGTCAACGGCTCGCGCAAGATGAGCTATAAGATGCGTTTCATGCCGCAGGAGCATCTCGGTCCGAAAGGCTGGGAACGCTACGACCACGAAGCGGTCATTCGCTGACGTTTTTCCAAAGCCCGTTCTTAAACTGTTTCAAGGGGCAGGAAGCTGGTGTTTCCGCCACTCGCTGGAAGAGTGCGCCATCGATCCAGCCGCCGCCTGCAAATCATTGCGAGACCAATCATGTCTTCCCACCACGACCATCAGAAAGGCCTGCTGATCACCGCGATCGGCGGCCTGGTGCTCACCTTCGACATTCCCCTGATCCGGCTCGCGGATGGCAGCCCGTGGACCATCATGGCGCTGCGGACCGGGACAACGCTCGTCGCCACCCTGTTGATTTGGGTCGTCTGGCGAGCGGTGCGCGGCAACGTGCCGAAGCTCATCCCCGGCTGGTCGGGCCTGGCGGCGGCGATCTGCTACGGCCTGACTTCGATCACCTTCGTCACCGCCGTCTATCATACCTCGACCGCCGACCTCGTCTTCATCCTGGCCTTCAACACCGTCTTCGCGGCGCTGCTCTCCTGGCTGTTCCTCAGAGAACGACCGCGGCTGAGCACCGTGATCGCAATGCTGGCGATGATCGTCGGCGTGCTGATCATCGTCGGCGGTTCGGTCGGCACCGGAAAACTGTTCGGCGATTTCATGGCGCTCTGCTCGGCCTTCTTCGTCGCACTCGCCATCACCATCTCGCGCGCCAGCGGCAAGGACATGGGCTTCACCGCGCTGGTCGGCGTCGTCTTTCCGCTGGCGCTCGCCGCATTCATGGTCTCGGGTGAAGGACTGCACGTCAACGCGCCGTGGTGGATCATCTTCAACGGCGCGGTGATCATGCCGATCTCGTTCTTCTGTCTCGCCGCCGGCCCGAAATATATTTCAGGGCCGGAGGTGGCGATGTTTTACGTTCTGGAGACGGTGCTCGCGCCTGTCTGGGTCTGGCTGGTCTTTGCCGAGGCTCCGACACGAAACAGCCTGATCGGCGGCGCGATCCTGATCGTGGCGCTGGTAGCCCACTCGCTCTGGCAATTGCACGAAGGCCGCAGGCGCCGGGCGGCGCTCGCCGTCGCCTACCCGGCCTGAATTTTCCTGGTCTCAGGCGCCGTCTCGATCCGTGGCGGCCCGTTCCCTTCTTCAGCGGCAGGTGGAAGCTCATCCATCAGCTCGACCTCGCGCAGCCATTCGCGCCAGATGGCGACGAGCAGCGCCATCAGTACAGGGCCTATGAAGAGGCCGAGGAAGCCCATCGTCTTGACGCCGCCGATCAGGCCGAAAA
>NZ_RZSR01000193.1:0-7755 GCF_004023265.1 Mesorhizobium sp. M1A.F.Ca.IN.020.06.1.1 | reverse complement strand
TGACGATATAGATGGCGCAGCGCGGGTCGCCGGCGCCGGACGCCCACCATTTCTCGCCGTTAAGCACATAGTCGTCGCCCTGCCGCTGGCAGCGCATCGAAATGTTGGTGGCATCGGATGAGGCGACGTCCGGCTCGGTCATCAGATAGGCCGAGCGGATCTTCCCTTCGAGCAGCGGCTCCAGCCATTGCCGCCTGTGCTCTTCCGAGCCGTAGCGCTCCAGCACTTCCATATTGCCGGTATCGGGCGCCGAGCAGTTGAAGGTCTCGGCGCCGAGATGCGCCTTGCCCATCTCCTCCGCCAAGTAGGCATATTCGACCGTCGACAGGCCGTAGCCGCGCTTGGAATCGGTCAGCCAGAAGTTCCACAGCCCGCGCTCCCGCGCCGTCTTCTTCAGTCCTTCGAGGATTTCGGTCTGCCTGGCCGTGTAAGTCCAGCGGTCTCCGTTTCTGCCGACCTCGGCGAGAAACTCCTCGCCGAGCGGTGCGATCTCGTCGCGCACCATCGCGGCCACGCGCTGATGGATCGGCTTCAGCCGCTCGGTCATGCCGAGGTTCATGTCCGCCATCGGTTCCGACCCTTTCGCTTCTTTATCCGTGGCAAGGATGACCGTACTTCGGCTAGCCTTGTCAACGCGAGTCCTTCGGTTCCGGCCGGGACGAGGCGCGCGGGAGGAATTAGGATGAGCTATCTCGACAAGCTGTTCTCGGTCGTCGGCAAGACCGCGCTTGTGACCGGTGCCGCAACAGGCATCGGCCGCATGGTGGCGACCGGACTGGTGCAGGCCGGCGCCACTGTGATGATCGCCTCGCGCAAGGGCGAGGACTGTGTGCGGGTCGCCGACGAAATCAACGCTCAGGGCGGCTCCGGTCGGACCGAGGGGTTTGCCGGCGACGTGTCCAGCGAAGCGGGCATCGCCGCGCTGGTTGCCGAGGTGAAGGTCCGAACGGACCGGCTGCACATCCTGGTCAACAATGCCGGCATTTCCTGGGGCGCGCCGCTCGCAGAGTTTCCCTACCACGCCTGGACGAAGGTGTTGGGCGTCAACGTCACCGCCGTCTTCCACCTGACGCGCGAGCTCTTGCCGCTGCTCGATGCTGCAGCAAGCGACGATGACCCGGCCCGCGTGATCAATCTGGGCTCGGTGATGGGCACGCAGCCGCTGGCCGACGACGCCTATTCCTACACCGCCTCCAAGGCTGCGGTGCATCACCTGACGCGCCCGCTGGCGATCGAATTCGCCGCCCGCCGCATCACCGTCAACGCCTTTGCGCCCGGTCCCTTCCAGAGTCGGATGACGGCCTTTGCCACCGCCACGGAGGAGCAGGCGAAACGTGTCGGCAGCCATGTTCCGCTCGGCCGCATCGGCGTGGCGGATGACATTGCCGGCGCAACGCTCTATTTGTGCAGCCGTGCCGGAAGCTATGTCACCGGCGCCATCCTGCCGATCGACGGCGGCCAGTCGGTGCAGCACGGGATGACATTGTTCAAGGAGTAGGACGCCCGGTTCAAGCAATCGCGATCGGGCGGGGTGCGGAGGACATCAGCGTGGAACCGATCAGTCTCGATACGCTTCTGGCCAGCGTCGGCAAGGAAGTCGGCGTGTCGCCCTGGCGCACGGTGACGCAGCGCATGATCGATCAGTTCGCCGACGCCACCGACGATCACCAGTTCATCCATTGCGATCCGGAACGGGCCGCGCGCGAGACGCCGTTCGGCGGCACCATCGCGCACGGCTTCCTGTCGCTGTCGCTGCTGTCGGCCATGACCTTCGAGACCATGCCGCCGATCGAAAACACCAAGATGGGCGTCAATCACGGCTTCGACACGCTGCGCTTCCTGGCGCCGGTGAAGACCGGCTCGCGCATCCGCACCCATTTCGTGCTGGCCGACGTCAAGGTGCGGCCTTCCGGATGGGTGCAGACGGCGCACGACGTCACCATCGAGATCGAAGGATCGAAGAAGCCGGCGCTCACCGCGCGCTGGCTGACCCTGACGCTGATCGAGCGCCAGCCCGAGACCGCATGAGCGGCGACGCCAACGCGCTCGACCAAGCAGCGCTTGCGCCTTATCTCGAAGCGCATCTGCCTGGTTTTTCCAAGCTTTGCGCGGCCGAAAAATTCAAGTCCGGACAGTCGAACCCGACCTATCTGCTGACCGCCGCCAGCGGCCGCTACGTGCTGCGCGCCAAGCCGCCGGGGCAGTTGCTGAAATCGGCACATCAGGTCGACCGCGAATTCCGGGTCATGCAGGCGCTGAGCACGACCTCCGTGCCGGTGCCGCGCATGCTCCATCTTTCAGGCGAGATGACGCCGATCGGCCGCATGTTCTACGTGATGGAGTTCCTCGACGGGCGCATCTTCTGGGATCCGTCGCTGCCGGATACATCCGGCAATGACGAGCGTGCCGCGATCTACGACGCCATGAATGCGACCCTCGCCGCCCTGCACCAAGTCGATGTCGAGGCTGTGGGCTTAGGCGATTTCGGCAAGCCCGGCAGCTATTTCCAGCGCCAGTTCGCGCGCTGGACAAGTCAGTACCGCGCCTCCGAAACCGAAAGCATAGCCGCTATGGATCGGCTGATGACCTGGCTGGAGACGCATATGCCGGCCGATGACGGCCGGGTCTCGCTGGTGCATGGCGACTACCGATTGGACAATATGATTTTCGCCAAGGACGAGCCGAAGGTCATCGCCGTGCTCGACTGGGAACTGTCGACGCTTGGCCATCCTTTTGCCGACCTCGCCTATCAATGCATGCAATGGCGGCTGCCGCATGCGTCGTTCTTTCTCGGCCTAGACGGCATCGACCGCGCCTCGATCGGCCTGCCGTCCGAGGAGGCCTATGTCGCCGCCTATTGCCGCCGGCGCGGCATCGACGGCATCGGCAACTGGACCTTCTTCCTCGCCTTCTCCTTCTTCCGCCTGGCGGCGATCTGCCAGGGTGTCTACCGCCGCGGGCTGGACGGCAATGCCTCCAACCCGGAAAAGGCCAGGACCTATGGCGAGGCGGTGAAGCTGCTCGCCGCGCTGGCGGTGGAACTGATTGACAAGAAAAGTTGAGGGAGCCAAGCCACGGGCCGTTTCGATGGAGCGACGGTGCTGATCACCGGTGCGACAGGCGGTCTCGGCAGCGGCGCGGCCAAAGCCTTCGCCACTGAGGGCTCGCGGCCATGCGCAGGCGCTGGACGGCGGCATTAGCGCGATCTAGTTCGGAAAAAGTGGGTAGCGGCTTTCCTGTTCGGAATTAAGTAGGAACAAAGCGTTAGGGCGTATCTTGGGGAACCAGGCCGCTCCCTTGTCCGTTTCCGTACAGCGTATATAATTTTGTCAGGCAACCAACCATAAAGGCAGGCGGAAATTGCCGCTGAGCGTTCAGAAACGCCGCGAGAAACAGAAAGCCGAGCTTCGTTCCGAACTGGTCGACGCAGCTCACAAGCTTGTGCAGGAAGAGGGCTACGAAGGGCTTACCATTCGCAAGCTTGCCAAGCGGGTCGGCTACGCGCCGATGTCGGTCTATTCCTATTTTGCCGATAAGCAGGACATCCTGTTCGCGCTCGCCGAGGACGCGTTCGAAACGCTTGCCCGCCGCATCGAGGAGCACCCGGCAGACGATCCCGTTGAGGCGCTGCGGGCTGTGATGACCGAGTATGCCGCCTTCGGGCTCGGCAATCCCAATGAATACCGCACCGTCTTCATGACAGAGAAGACCCGGCTGCCGGAAGGCCGGAGCTACGAGGACATGGAACAGGGCAATCCGGCGATGAAGGTGCTGATCAGCAGGGTCGAGGCCTGCGTCGCAGCCGGCAAGCTCAAAGGCGACCCTCGCGCCATAGCCACCATGCTGTGGACCGTTGGCCACGGCACGATCTCGCTGCTGATCACCTTTCCCTTCTATCCGTTCGGCGACCCCCAGGCCTATGTGAAGCGGATGTGCGACTTCATGCTGGCCTCGTTGTCGGCGCAAGACATACCCCCGCTCACCGAAACACCGGTCAACTGCTGACCGGCTTCGCCGGCTTGACACAACGCCGGTCGCTTGATTTGCGACGCCGGTTACTCGGTTCAAGCTAATTTGTCGTACGCGTACAAATTCCCTCTTTAATTCAGCCTCCATTAACCGTATATGTACGTTGCGTCGTACATGTACGATTGGAGACGGAAAGATGAAAAAGACAATCCTCGCGCTCGCTGCCTTGCTGGCTTTCTCGGGCGCCGCTTTCGCTGGCGGGAGCCAGCCGGCCAAGCACGCCCCTGCGGCCTGCACCCAGACTCACACCAATCAGGCGCTCGACTGCGCCGCGACCGGCGCGGTGGAAAAGCCCGATGCCGCCAACACTCAGACGACCAACGGCCCGCGGCTCGGTATCGACGTGAACCCTTGGTTCGTGCCGGGCCTCTAATCAGCGCCAAATCGCAAACGAAACCGGCGGCGCTTGGCCGCCCGTTTTCGTTTCGCCTGAAGCCCGATTTGACTGCGGCGGCGCTCTACTTCTTGTGCGACTTCATTCCAGGCAAGGTCTTGGCCCTGCCAGGCTTTGCCGGCCCGCCGGGGATGGTGGTGCTGGTAATCGACACCGGATCGCTGGCCGGGAAGGTGTCCTCGAGGCCTTCCTCGAGCTCTTCTTCCTCGATCTCGCGATCCCGCTCCAGCGAACGGACCGCCTCTGACTTCTTGGGCGACTTCGGCACGGACTTGGACGGCATCGACGGTCTCCTCGCAAGCCGCAGAAACGGCCCGGACCGGTGAAGGCTCCCCGAGGCCGGCCCTTCGGACCGGTTGGCGCAGGATCAGTTCGCCGCGTCGCTCGCCGCTTCCGACAGCAAAGTAAATACATAGTCCGAGAAGGAACGCCAGCATTCCACCCGGAACGTGTCTTCAGCGGTACGCAGCAGCACGATCTCGGACTTGCCGAGAATGGTGCGCGATGCTGCCCCGACTGGGAAGGCCTCGAGCGACAGGTCCTGTGGGCAACCGGAACTGACCGTCACCGCGGCCGCCGGCCCGGCAACCGAGATCGCCACATTGCGATGCGAGATGCCGACCGCGGAGTGCAGCGCCGAAACCTTGGCGCAGTCGGCCAGCGGATCGTTGCCGGCATCGTCGATGACCAGCCATTCGTCCGGCCCGAGCCATAAGGCGGTGCGCCCGCCTTTCGCCGCCGAGGTCTTCGGCTTCGACGGCAGCGTCACGCCGAGCGCCTTGGACAGCGCGGCGACGGAAGCGTCGGGCGCGCGCAGCGAGATGCGTTCGGCCGGCGGTAGGATCTCGACCTTGACGCCCGGCGCCGACACCGCGCGCCCGGCAAGTGCCGGACGCCGTTCGGCGGCAGCTGAAGCGTCGGCGGCTTTTGTCTTGGCGGTAGCCTTAGCCATTGAGGCGCTCCCCCTTTTCGTCGACGAACACCATGCCGGTGACCTCCACCTCGATCGTGCCGTTCGGCATCGGCACATAGAGCGTCTGGCCCATGCGATCACGGCCGCCGGCGACCAGCGCCAGCGCGATCGAGCGCCCGCAGTTCTCCGACCAGTAGCTGGAGGTGACGTGGCCGATCATCTTCATCGGGATCGCCTGTTTCGGATCCTCGACGATCTGCGCGCCTTCTTCCAACACGACCTTCGGATCCTTGGCCTTCAGGCCGACCAGTTGCTTGCGGCCCTTGGCGACGAGATCCGCGCGCATCATGCCGCGGATGCCGACGAAGTCGGTCTTCTTCTTGCCGACCGCCCAGTCGAGACCGGCATCGTTCGGCGTCACCGTGCCGTCCGTATCCTGGCCGACGATGATGTAGCCCTTTTCGGCGCGCAGCACGTGCATTGTTTCGGTGCCGTAAGCGGTCGCGCCATGCTTCTGGCCTTCGGCCCACAGCGCTTCCCACACCGCTTCGCCATAGTCGGCCGGCACGTTGACCTCGAAGCCGCGCTCGCCGGTGAAAGACATGCGGAACAGCCGCGTCGGCACGCCGCAGATCTTGCCTTCTCGCACCGACATATGCGGCAGTGCCTCGTCCGACATGTCGATGCCTTCGACCAAAGGCTCGATGATTTTCCGCGCGCTCGGCCCCTGCACGGCGATCACCGCCCATTGCTCGGTAATCGAGGTCAGCCAGACATTGAGATGCGGGAACTCGGTCTGGAGATAATCCTCCATGTGATGCATGACACGCGGCGCGCCGCCGGTGGTCGTCGTCACATGGAAGCGGTCCGGCGCCAGCCTGCCGACGACGCCGTCATCATAGATGAAGCCGTCCTCGCGCAGCATGATGCCGTAGCGGCAGCGGCCGGGCTCCAGCTTCTCCCACGGGTTGGTGTAGAGCAGTTCCATGAACTTCGCCGCATCCGGCCCGACCACCTCGATCTTGCCGAGCGTGGAGGCGTCGAACAGGCCGGCCGCTTTGCGCACCGTCACGCATTCGCGGTTGACGGCGGCGTGCATGTCCTCGCCGGCTTTCGGGAAATACCAGGCGCGCTTCCACTGGCCGACATCCTCGAACACGGCACCTTGGGCGGCCGCCCAGCCATGCGTCGCCGTGCGGCGCGTCGGGTCGAACAGCGCGCCACGCGCATGGCCGACGATCGAGCCGAAGGTGACCGGGGTATAGGGCGCGCGGAACGTGGTGAGACCGACCTGCGGGATCGGCTTGCCGAGCGTCTCGGCGGCGATCGCCAGGCCGTGCATGTTCGACGTCTTACCCTGGTCGGTCGCCATGCCGTTGGTGGTGAAGCGCTTGACGTGCTCGATCGAGTGCATGCCCTCATGCACCGCCTGGCGAATGTCCTTGGCGGTGACATCGTTCTGAAAATCGACGAAGGCCTTGACCGTGGTGCCCGGCCCGGCGCCGGGCGCAGCGCCAAGCATGCCGCGTGACCAGCTTTCACTGGCATCGACCTTTGGCTTGGCGCCCTTGCCCATCTTGCCGCTGGAATCCTTGCCGCCGGCGTCCCTTGCCGCCTGGGCGCCTGCCGCATAGGCCTCGTCGACCGTTGCCTCCAGACCGTCCGTGCCGTTGCAGGCGCCGACCGAGACGCAGTCCTGCGCATAGGTCCCCGGCACGAAGCGTCGCGCCTCCTCGTTGAAGGCGACTTTGCCGCGCGACTGCGAGAACAGATGCACCGACGGCGTCCAGCCGGCGGACATCAGGATGGCGTCGACCGCGATCCTGCGCTCGCCGCCGCCGTTCTTCGGCTGCACCGTCATCGACGATACGCGCAGCTTGCCGCCGGCGCTAACCACAGCGCGACCGAAATTGATCTCGATGCCGAGGCTCCTCGCTTCGTCGATCACCGCCCCCGACGGGTTGTCGCGCAGGTCGACGATGGCAGCGACATTGACGCCGGCCTTCCTCAGGTCGATCGCGGCCGCGTAGGCCGAGTCGTTTGCCGTATAGACGCCGACATTCCTACCGACCGCCACGCCATAGTGGTTGAGGTAGGTGCGCGCCGCCGATGCCAGCATGACGCCCGGCCGGTCGTTGTTGGCGAACACCATGTGCCGCTCGATGGCGCCGGTCGCGAGCACGACCCGCTTGGCGCGAACCTGCCACAGGCGCTCGCGCGCCAGCTCCCGGCCGGGGCTCTTGAGATGGTCGCTGACCCGCTCGACAAGGCCGACGAAGTTCTGCGCGTAGTACCCGAAAGCTGTCGTGCGCGACAGCACTCGGACATTGTCCATCGCCTTGAGTTTGGCGATCGCGGCTTGTGCCCAGGCAAAGCCGTCCTCGCCATCGATCCTGGCGCCGCTCTCGAAGCGCAGGCT
>NZ_RZSR01000192.1:0-7770 GCF_004023265.1 Mesorhizobium sp. M1A.F.Ca.IN.020.06.1.1 | reverse complement strand
CTGTCGATCCTGGTCGACCGTTCCGTCGGGCGCATCGCCTTCGTCGTCTCGACCGAGGGCGGCATGGATATCGAGGCGGTCGCGCATGACACGCCGGAAAAGATCCTCACCGTCGCCATCGATCCGGAAAGGGCGTGACGGCCGATGATGTGAAGAAGCTCAACGCAGCGCTGCAGCTCGACGGCGATGCGGCGCAAGACGGCGGCACGCTGTTCCCGCTGCTCTACAGGGCCTTCATCGAGAAGGACATGAGCCTGCTCGAGGTCAATCCGCTGATCGTCATGAAGAACGGCCAGCTGCGCGTGCTGGACGCCAAGGTGTCGTTCGACAACAACGCTCTCTTCCGCCATCCCGACGTGATGGAGCTGCGCGACACCACCGAAGAGGATGAGAAGGAGATCGAGGCGTCGAAATACGACCTCGCCTATGTCGCGCTCGAGGGCAATATCGGCTGCATGGTCAACGGCGCCGGCCTCGCGATGGCGACGATGGACATCATCAAGCTCTACGGCGCCGAGCCGGCCAACTTCCTCGATGTCGGCGGCGGAGCCTCGAAGGAGAAAGTGACGGCGGCCTTCAAGATCATCACCAAGGATCCGGCGGTCGAAGGCATCCTGATCAACATCTTCGGCGGCATCATGAAGTGCGATGTCATCGCCGAGGGCGTGATCGCCGCGGTCAAGGAAGTCGGGCTGAAGGTGCCGCTGGTCGTGCGGCTGGAAGGCACCAATGCCGAGCTCGGCAAGAAGATCATCAATGACAGCGGCTTGAACGTCGTCTCGGCAGACGACCTCGACGACGCGGCCAAGAAGATCGTCAAGGCGGTGAAGGGCTAAAGCGGATGCCTCCGCGCAAGATAAATCTGGTCGAGGCGGCGGATGCGAAGATCGCCAAGGTCTTCGATCCGCACATCGCCGGCGACGTCAACGACAGCCAAGCCAAGGTCGCCAAGTTCGGCGAGGTTTTCGACTGGCACGCGCATGATGACGAGGACGAGGCCTTCCTCGTGCTGCGCGGCAAGATCGCCATCGATTTCCGCGACGGGCCGGTCGAGGTCGGCGAGGGCGATTTCATTGTCGTGCCGCGCGGCGTCGAGCATCGGCCGCGGTCGCTGACTGTCGAGCCCGTGGTGCTTATGTTCGAGCCGGCGACCACCCTCAACACCGGCAATGCCCAAAGCGACCTCACCGTCACCGATCTGAAGCGGCTCTGAGCCATGAACGCGACGCCTTTCTCATCCCTCTCGGCCGATCACCAGCGCCTGCAGGCGCTGGTCGGCGCGTGGCGTGGCGAGGAAGATGTCGCGGCGACGCAATGGACCGATGCCGGCGCCGCGACTTCGGAAGTGCTTGCGGACGCGCAGTTCGGCGGCCAGTTCGTGGTCCAGCGCTACCGCCAGCGCCGCGACGGCACGATCTCGTTCGGCGCGCATAATGTGTTCGGCTTCGATCAGCCGAACGACGTCGTCACCATGCATCAGTTCGACTCGATGGGTTTCGTGCCGGTCACACCGGCTACGGGCACATGGAACGGCAACGAGCTTGTGCTGGAACGGTCGTCGCCGCGCGGCTCGGCTCGCGTGACTTACAGTTTTGACGGCACTGATACTTACCGCATGCGATTGCACTTCAAGCCCGCCGGCAGCGACGCCTGGCAAGACATGGTGAGCGGCCTCTACCGGCGCGTTTCGCCTTCCTCGATCAACGGTTTTTAGAAAAGGGCCGCGATGTCCATTCTCGTCGACAAGAATACCAAGGTGCTGGTGCAGGGCCTGACCGGCAAGACCGGCACCTTCCATACCGAGCAGGCGCTGGCCTATCACGCCACCAAGATGGTTGGCGGCGTCCATCCGAAGAAGGGCGGCGAGACCTGGACCGGCGCGAAGGGAGAGACCCTGCCGATCTTCGCCACCGTCGCCGAGGGCAAGGAGAAGACCGGCGCCAACGCCTCCGTCATCTATGTGCCGCCGGCAGGCGCGGGCGAAGCGATCATCGAGGCGATCGAGGCCGAGATCCCGCTGATCGTCTGCATCACCGAGGGCATCCCGGTTATGGACATGGTCAAGGTCAAGGTGCGGCTCGACCGCTCCTCCTCGCGGCTGATCGGCCCGAACTGCCCGGGAGTTTTGACCCCCGACGAATGCAAGATCGGCATCATGCCCGGCAACATCTTCCGCAAGGGCTCGGTCGGCGTTGTTTCCCGCTCGGGAACGCTTACCTATGAAGCGGTCTTCCAGACCAGCAATGTCGGCCTCGGCCAGACCACTGCTGTCGGCATCGGCGGCGACCCGGTCAAGGGCACCGAGTTCATCGACGTGCTCGAGATGTTCCTCGCCGACGACGAGACCAAATCGATCATCATGATCGGCGAGATCGGCGGCTCGGCCGAGGAAGACGCCGCGCAGTTCTTGAAGGACGAGGCAAAGCGCGGCCGCAAGAAACCGATGGCGGGCTTCATTGCCGGGCGCACGGCGCCCGCCGGCCGCACCATGGGCCATGCGGGCGCGGTGATCTCCGGCGGCAAGGGCGGCGCGGAAGACAAGATCGCGGCGATGGAATCGGCCGGCATCAAGGTTTCGCCGTCACCGGCGCGGCTCGGCACGACGCTGGTCGAGGCGATCAAAGGTCAAGGGAGTAGGGAGTAAGGGAATAGGGCAGCAGGGAAAGATCAGCGGCAAAAAATGCCCTACTCCCCTACTGCCTTACTCCCCTACTCCCTTCCATAAAAGGAGACGGAGCCAGGCTCCGCAGACGAAAATGGCAAGACAAGATCAGGCCAACGACCAATTCTCGCTCACCTCGTTCCTTTATGGCGGCAATGCCGACTATATCGACGCGCTCTATGCCGCCTATGAGGACAACCCCGGCTCCGTCGATCCGGAATGGCAGGACTTCTTCGCCGCGCTGAAGGACGATGCGGGCGACGTGCGCAAGAACGCCAAGGGCGCTTCCTGGGCGAAGCCTTCCTGGCCGATGCAGGCCAATGGTGAGCTGGTTTCGGCGCTCGACGGCAATTGGGGCCTGGTCGAAAAGCACATCGAAAAGAAGGTGAAGGAAAAGGCGGTCGTCAACGGCGCGGCCCTTTCCGATGCCGACGTTCACCAGGCGACGCGCGATTCGGTGCGCGCCATCATGATGATCCGCGCCTTTCGCATGCGCGGCCACCTGCACGCCAATCTCGACCCGCTGGGCATCGCCAAGCCGCTTGAGGACTATAACGAGCTGTCGCCGGAGAATTACGGCTTCACCGAAGCCGACTACGACCGGCCGATCTTCCTCGACAATGTGCTGGGGCTCGAGTTCGGCACCATCCGGCAGATGCTTGATATCCTCACCCGCACCTATTGCTCGACGCTCGGCGTCGAGTTCATGCACATCTCCGACCCTGAGGAAAAGGCCTGGATCCAGGCGCGCATCGAGGGCGCCGACAAGGAGATCACCTTCACTGCCACCGGCAAGAAGGCGATCCTGTCGAAGCTGGTCGAGGCCGAAGGCTTCGAGCAATTTATCGACGTCAAGTACAAGGGCACCAAGCGCTTCGGCCTCGACGGCGGCGAGTCGCTGATCCCGGCGCTGGAGCAGATCATCAAGCGCGGCGGCCAGCTCGGCCTGAAGGAGGCCGTGCTCGGCATGGCCCATCGCGGCCGCCTCAACGTGCTTTCGCAGGTCATGGCCAAGCCGCACCGCGCCATCTTCCACGAATTCAAAGGCGGCTCGGCCGCTCCCGACGACGTCGAGGGCTCGGGCGACGTGAAGTACCATCTCGGCGCTTCCTCGGACCGCGAGTTCGACGGCAACAAGGTGCACCTGTCGCTGACGGCCAACCCCTCGCACCTGGAAATCGTCGACCCGGTCGTGATGGGCAAGGCGCGCGCCAAGCAGGACCAGCTCGCTGGCCGCGAGCGCGGCGAGATCGTGCCGCTGTCCGAGCGCGCCAAGGTAATGCCGCTGCTGCTGCATGGCGACGCGGCGTTTGCCGGCCAGGGCGTGATCGCGGAGATGTTCGGGCTCTCCGGCCTGCGCGGCCACCGCGTCGCCGGCACGCTGCATTTCATCATCAACAACCAGATCGGCTTCACCACCAATCCGCGCTTCTCGCGTTCCTCGCCCTATCCGTCGGATGTGGCCAAGATGATCGAAGCGCCGATCTTCCACGTCAACGGCGACGATCCGGAAGCGGTGGTGCATGCCGCGAAGGTGGCGACGGAATTCCGCATGAAGTTCCACAAACCGGTGGTGGTGGACATGTTCTGCTACCGCCGCTTCGGCCACAATGAAGGCGACGAGCCGTCCTTCACGCAGCCGATCATGTACCGCAACATCCGCAGCCATAAGACGGTTGTGCAGGTCTATGCCGATCGGCTGATCGCCGAGGGTCACATCACCCAGGCCGAGGTCGACAAGATGCGGGCCGACTGGCGCGCGCATCTGGAACAGGAGTGGGAAGTCGGCCAGTCCTACAAGCCGAACAAGGCCGACTGGCTTGACGGCGCCTGGTCCGGCCTGCGCACGGCCGACAACCAGGACGAACAGCGGCGCGGCAAGACCGCGGTGCCGGTCCGCACGCTGAAGGAAATCGGCAAGAAGCTGACCGACGTGCCGAAGGATTTCGAGGCACACAAGACGATCCTGCGCTTCCTCGAGAACCGCCGCCAGGCGATCGAATCCGGCGACGGCATCGACTGGTCGACCGCCGAGGCGCTGGCATTCGGCGCCATCCTGCTCGACGGCAATCCGATCCGGCTCTCCGGCCAGGATTCGGAGCGCGGCACCTTCTCGCAGCGCCATTCCGTGCTCTACGACCAGCGTGACGAGACGCGCTACATTCCACTCAACAATCTATCTGCGGCCCAGGCCGGCTACGAAGTCATCAACTCGATGCTCTCGGAAGAGGCGGTGCTCGGCTTCGAATATGGCTACAGCCTTGCCGAGCCCAAGGCGCTGACGCTTTGGGAAGCGCAGTTCGGCGATTTCGCCAACGGCGCCCAGGTGGTGTTCGACCAGTTCATCTCGTCCGGCGAGCGCAAGTGGCTGAGAATGTCGGGCCTCGTCTGCCTCCTGCCGCACGGCTATGAAGGCCAGGGGCCGGAGCATTCCTCGGCCCGCCTCGAACGCTTCCTGCAGCTCTGCGCCGAGGACAACATGCAGGTGGCGAACGTCACGACGCCGGCTAACTATTTCCACATCCTGCGCCGGCAACTGAAGCGCGACTTCCGCAAGCCGCTGATCCTGATGACGCCGAAGTCGCTGCTGCGCCACAAGCGGGCGGTGTCGACGCTGTCGGAGATGGCGGGCGAAAGCTCGTTCCACCGCCTGTTGTGGGACGATGCGCAGCTCTTGGCCGACCAGCCGATCAAGCTGGTGAAGGATTCCAAGATCCGCCGCGTCGTGCTCTGCTCCGGCAAGGTCTATTACGACCTCTATGAGGAGCGCGAGAAGCGCGGCATCACCGACATCTACCTGCTGCGCGTCGAGCAGCTCTACCCGTTCCCAGCCAAGGCGCTGATCACCGAGCTGTCGCGTTTCCGCAACGCCGAGATGGTGTGGTGCCAGGAGGAGCCCAAGAATATGGGCGCCTGGTCGTTCATCGATCCTTATCTCGAATGGGTGCTGGCGCATATCGACGCCAAGCATCAGCGGGTGCGCTATACCGGCCGGCCGGCCTCGGCCTCGCCGGCCACTGGGCTGATGTCGAAGCATCTCAGCCAGCTTTCCGCCCTGCTCGACGACGCGCTGGGTGAATAAGCAGACCCGGACCAAACAGACCTTAAGAAGACAAGAGAACGGACAGGCACAATGGCTACCGAAATCCGCGTCCCCACTCTCGGCGAATCCGTCACCGAGGCGACCGTCGGCAAGTGGTTCAAGAAGGTCGGCGACGCGATCGCCGCCGATGAGCCGCTGGTCGAGCTCGAAACCGACAAGGTGACGGTGGAGGTGCCCGCCGCGGGCGCCGGGACGCTCTCCGAGATCACCGTCAAGGAAGGCGATACGGTCAATGTCGGGGCGCTGCTCGGCTCGATTTCGGCCGGCGGCGCAGCCGCCTCTCCCGCCACCAAGCCTCATGCGGTGGCGCAGGCGTCCAGTCCGGACGCCGCATCCACGACCAAGCAGGCCGCCGCCGAAACCGCCAAGATGGCCGGCGACGCCGGCCCGGTCGAGCCGCGCACCATGCCGCCGGCGCCGGCCGCGGCCAAACTGATCGCCGAGCACAATCTCTCGGTCGAGCAACTGACGGGCTCCGGCAAGCGCGGCCAGGTACTGAAGGGCGACGTCCTCGATGCCATCGCCAAGGGCGCGCCATCGCAGCCGGCCGAGACGCCGAAAGCGGCTCCTGCTCCTGCTCCCGCACCGGTCGCGGCCCGCGCGCCGTCGACGGCCGACGATGCTTCGCGCGAGGAGCGCGTGCGCATGACCAAGCTGCGCCAGACGATCGCGCGCCGGCTCAAGGAGGCGCAGTCGACCGCCGCCATGCTCACCACCTTCAACGAGGTGGATATGAGCGCGGTGATGGCGCTGAGGGCCAAGTATAAGGACGTGTTCGAGAAGAAGCATGGCGTGAAGCTCGGCTTCATGGGCTTCTTCACCAAGGCCGTCACCCATGCGCTGAAGGAGATCCCGGCGGTCAATGCCGAGATCGACGGCGCCGACATCATCTACAAGAACTTTGCGCATGTCGGCGTCGCCGTCGGCACCGACAAGGGCCTGGTGGTCCCGGTCGTGCGCGATGCCGACCAGATGTCCATCGCCGAGATCGAGAAGGAGATCGGCCGGCTGGGCCTCGCCGCGCGCGACGGCAAGCTTTCGGTTGCCGACATGCAGGGCGGCACCTTTACGATCTCCAACGGCGGCGTCTACGGATCGCTGATGTCGACGCCGATCCTCAATGCGCCGCAGTCCGGTATCCTCGGCATGCACAAGATCCAGGAGCGGCCGGTGGTGGTCGGCGGCCAGATCGTCATCCGCCCGATGATGTATCTGGCGCTCAGCTACGACCACCGCATCGTCGACGGCAAGGAAGCGGTGACCTTCCTCGTCCGCGTCAAGGAAAGCCTGGAGGATCCCGAGCGGCTGGTGCTCGATCTCTGAGGTGGAGCATGAAGGCTCGCGGGCGGGGCGGCGAGTGAAGGCCCGTTGGCTCAGCACCGCGAGGCCGGTCGCGCTTGCCGCCGGTGCGGCTCTCGTAGCAGCCGATGCCCAGGCCGGTTGCCCGATCCAGCTTGCCGCCTATGGCGAGGCGAAAAGCGGCGCCGAGATCGATTTCAGCCCGACGGGTACCTCGGCGACGATCGCCAACACATTCCGCATGATACTCGACAACAATACCGTGCTCGATGGCATCGCCATGTGGACCGAGGGCTCCGCCGGGCGGCCGCACGGCTCGCTGATGTACAAATGCCCGACCGGCGACGTCACCGGCGAGGAGCTCGCCGCCTGCACGGTCTGGGAAGGCGTGATCTATAGCGCCGATGAGAAGGGCGTCGTGGGTCTGCTGCCGGCCGAGGGCGCGGATGCGCCGAAGAGCCTGATCTTTCCCGATCTCGGACCGTCGCTCGAAATGTCAGCCGCTTATGGTCCGGCGGGCTTCTCAAAAGTACCGTGGGACGTCTTTGCCCTGAAAGGCTGCCAGGAATGAATGCCGACAAGAAGACGCTGCTGGTCACCGGCGGCAGCCGCGGCATCGGCGCTGCCATATGCCGGCAGGCCAGTCGGGCAGGCTATGGGGTGGCGATCAACTATGTCTCCAACCGGGCCGCCGCCGGTGACCAGC
>NZ_RZSR01000191.1:0-7770 GCF_004023265.1 Mesorhizobium sp. M1A.F.Ca.IN.020.06.1.1 | reverse complement strand
TGGCGGGACAGCACCCCCCTCTGCCCTGCCGGGCATCTCCCCCGCAAGGGGGGAGATTGGCAGTTGCGGCGCCGGCGCCCTCAATCAGTTCGGCATGCCTGGAAAGCGCTGCCGGCCCGGAGAGCGTGACACCTCCAGCCGCCACCCTGCCCCGCCGGCCCGGCCGGTCCGGCCGTGCATGTTTCCGCGGCCTGCCGCCGGCGCGGCCACCCTTCGGGTTGGCGAAGCCGATGGCACGAAGGCCGGCGTTGCGGTGCACGATGCCGATAATGGCGTTGCGCGAGACCGGGCTGCCGCGCCGCGCGCTGAAGCGGCCGGCGATGCGGGAGGCCGATAGCCCCTCCTTCAGCCAGGCGGCGATCTCGTCGATTTCCTTTTCGGTGTAGGCGGCAGCCATGTCTCATTCCATTGCTTGCGAAGGGTTGCGAAGCGCTCGGCATGTGGCCAAGCGCCAGGGTTCGGCCGCGGGGCCGTTGGTCAGGTCAGGGAAACAGTTGGGATCAGGCGGCGCCGGGCGCCGCACCAAGCAGGCGAAGAAGGGCCGCCTCGGCGGCGGCCCGGGTCAGGCCCGACACCGCCAGGCCCGCCTTGCGGTCGAACAGGATGACGGTGCCGTCCTCGGTGCGGATGCAGGAGACGAGCCGGCCCGAATTGGGGGCCGGAGCCGGGGGAGGAGCGGCTCCGGCCGTTCCGGTGAACCGGGGTGCGGGCGGTTCGACCGGATCCGGGGCAGAGGCCCCGGAAAGCGTCCGGACCGGGGAGGAGGACGGCCCGGACGATTGGAATTCGACAGGCGAGGCAAGCGCGTTCATGCCGCCTCCCCTTGCATGGCGGCAGCGGCGCGATGGCCCGCCAGCCATTCGTAGCTGATACCGGCAATGCCGCGCCTGCGGCTCGCGGCCACCACATGCGGCCAGTGCTGCGGCGCGATGCGTCCGCGACGGCGCATCTGGCGGGCGGCTTCATAGCCGCAGCCGACATCTGCGGCGAAGGCGCCGATACTCTGCCAGGAATCAATTAGCCCCGAGATGCTCGTTGGCAGCCCCGAGATGCTCGTGGGCGGCCCCGGCACATGCGCGGCGGAGATGCTCGCAGGGAATGCGGAAACGCTTGCGGTAGGCTCATTCATGCGCTAAGCGTACGTTATGTACGAATGACGCGCAAGCGAAATCGTACAATTTGGACGATAATTTTCAGGCATTTTGTACGATGATGGATTCTCGGCACAGATTGCAGCAGGCGCGCGCCCAGGCCGGCTATGCCTCGCCCAGCGATGCCGCTCGGGCCTTGCGCGAAATCAACAAGAACACGCTTATCAGCCATGAGAACGGCAACCGGCCGCTGTCGCGCAAGGCGGCGGAGAAATACGGCCGGCTGTTCGGCGTCGACCCGGGCTGGCTCTTGTTTGACGCCGACGGCGTCGAAGCCGCGCCTGTGCACCTCGCCGCCTCGCCCATCACCATCGACGTGCCGATCGTATCGTGGATCAGCGCCGGCGAACTCGGCAGCCAGGACAGCGTGGTCAACCTTTCGGACTACCCGACCATCCCCACCGCCGATCTCGAGGAAGGCGAGTGGATTGCGCTGCGCGTCGACGGACCGTCGATGAACAAGATCTCGCCGCCGGATTCGATCATCTTCGTCAACCTGCGCGACAAGCGGCTGGTGACCAATGGCTGCTATGTGATCGCCGACGAAACCGGCCGCGCCACCTACAAGCGCTACCGCCCGAACGACACCCCGCCCTTCCAGCCGGCGTCCTATCTCGACATCCCGCCGCCGGAGCTCGAAGGCGCGATCACCATCATCGGGCGGGTCAAGCGCTCAATGATCGATATGTGAGAGACAATCTCGCTGAGAAACCGTCGCTCACGAAGAACAAGAAGAACGTCGCGTTGCCAGGCTTTGAGGGTTGCGTTCTTTGGCCGAGAGCGAACACAGGATAGCGTTCGCAATTTCTGCTTGCATTTCGGAACAAAAACGGAACTATATAGGCAATTGCAGCCGCTGCCGCGGCAACTCCGGGGGGAGGATCAAAACATGTCACGCCGCACCGGCGCGTTCACCCGCGCATTCGTTGCATGGCTTTCATTTGGCCCGCTTTTGGCGCCGGCGGGAATAGTGGTGACGCTTGGCGGGCTTCGCAGTCCGGCCCTCGCAGAGAGCAAGGATTACGCTACTTGCTTCAGCGACGGCGCCCTCTCCGCCGACCAGCAGATTAGCGTCTGCACGCCCATCGCCGAGGACAGCGCCGAGATTCCCGATCTTCGCGTTAACGCCTATTTCTGGCGTGGCCTGGCTTACACGCAGAAGAACGATATCGACCGCGTCATCGCCGACATGACCGACGTGCTCGCGCTTGATCCGACATACGTGCCCGCCTTTACCAATCGCGCCATTGCCTGGGAGAGCAAGGCAGATTTCGAGCGAGCCGTCGCGGACTACACTCGCGCAATCGCGCTCACGCCGGACGATGCCAACCTCTATGCCGACCGCGCCAGGGCACTCAACAAGAAAGGCGAGCACGACCGTGCGATTGTCGAATGCGACAAGGCGATCGACATCGATCCCGCCAACGAGATGGCCTATGGCGTGCGCGGCGTCGCCTGGGAGGACAAGGGCGACGCCACGCGGGCCCAAGCCGACTATGACAAAGCAGAGAGCGTCCGCGCGGACCCCATCACGCCTTACCATGACCGCGCACTTTCATGGATCGCCAAGGGCGAGCGCAGGCGCGCGGAAGCCGATTGCAAGCACATCGCCGGCGTCGATGCGGACAAAGGGCGTGATTGCTCACGCCGGATCGCCGAGGCTTTTGGCGAGCCGCGCGACGGAGGTGGCGAGAAAACCGCCACCGCCCAAAATGCGGTCGGCATAGAATGGCAGGAAAAGGGCGACCATACCCGCGCCATCGCCGCATTCGACGAGGCGATCCGGCTCAATCCAGCAAGTTCCGCATTCTACTTCAACCGCGCCAAGAGCTGGGGCTTAAAGAAGAATTATGCCCGCGCTATCGCCGATCTGGATGAAGCCGTACGCCGCGACCCGGCCAACGCCCCGGCTTACCGCGTGCGCGGCATGACTATGGCTCGAGTCGGCAATTCGAAAGAGGCGCTTGCCGATCTCGACAAAGCGATTTCCATCAGTTCCGACGATCCAAAATCGTATTTCGAGAGGGCGCATGTCTGGGAGGCGAGCGATCCTGACAAGGCAATAGCGGACCTGGACAAGGCAATCGCGCTCGACCCGGCCAACGCGGACTACCGAAAGGAACGGCTGAGCGTCCAGATCGGCAAGCGCAGGGCCGAGGGGCAACCCGTGCTGCAGTCACCGGGCGCTACGACCAGTCAGGCTCATGTCCCAATCCCAGCTGAGCCGCAGGCGGCCAAGCCTATCGCGCCTCCCACGTATGAGCCGCCGCAACTCTATGCCAAGCGCGACAATTCCGCCGCCATCGACTGGAATATGAAATCGGGGTTGCAGCAGATGCAGGTCGACCCCAAGGGCGCGATAGATACATTCAGCTTTGTCATCGGCCTCGATCCCTACAACGCCGATGCCTACTACCACCGATCCATCGCGGAGGCCTTGCTTGGCAATTTCGACCTCGCCGTCGGCGACTGCCGGCGAGCCGTCGAGCTCGACCCGAAGCGGGCAGGCACGTGCAGGGAACACCTGCCCGGCGAGCAAGGCAAGCCGACCGCCGCGAAGCCAGGCAGGGATCCGGCGACCGCCAGGATCCTGCTCGAGCGCGCCCAGATGCGGCTGTCGAAATATGGCGTGGACGGCGCATTGCTCGATTTCGACAAGGCCATCAGCCTCGATCCCGAAAACGCCGACGCCTATTTCGGTCGCAGCCGCGCCCGGATGCTCAAGGGCGATCAGGCCGGCGCGGCAGTCGATTGCCGGCGTGCCATCGAACTCGACCTGAAGCGGACTGGAAGCTGTGACGAGCAGGCTGCCGTTGGCGAAAACAGGCCGGCGCCGCCAGTGGGCATGCAACAGTTGCAGCCCTCTGTTGCGGCCGCCGTTGAAACCTTGGCCAAGCAACTCGGCCAAGGCAAAGCGAGCCCAACGCGAATACTGTCCGCTTCAAAGATGCTGGAGGCGGCCGAGGCGACCGACCCACGTGTCCTGAGCGCCGTGCAGAGCGGCGACACCTTTTCCGACGCGGGCAAATATGACCATGCCATCGCAGAGTATGAGAAGGCGATCGCGCTCGACCCCAGTAGCCCATTCGCCTATTTCGGCCGCGGCAAGGCCTTGGCCGCCAAGCGCGCCTACGACCTGGCGATCGCCGACTACGATCGGGTGATCCAGCTCGTTCCGGATCTGGTCTCGGCCCATATTCGCCGGGGGATGGCCAAAACCATGTCGGGCGATGTCGAGGGCGCGCTTGCCGATTGCGGCCATGCCGCCACGCTCGACCCGAAGGCGCGCGACGCGTTCTTTTGCAAGGGCATGGCCTGGCACGCCAAGGGCGACGGCGGGCGGGCGATCGCGGCCTATTCATTAGCGATCGCGATCGATCCGAAAGACGCCGCCAGCTATTATGGGCGCGGCATGGCACGGGCCGACAGGAAGGACTATGACGGCGCCATCGCCGATTTCGACCGGGCAATCGGCCTCGACCCGCACAATCCGGATTACCTGGTCAGCCGCAAGGCGGCCGACGCGGCAAGAGGAAAAGGCGATGTCGCGGCCGAAGCCGGCGGGCCTGATCCGAAGAAGCTCAAGGCTTTCATCGATCTCGGCGATGCCCTCTACAAGAGGCACAAATATGATCGCGCCATTGCCGAATACAGCAAAGCCATCACGCTCGATCCGAAAATGGCGTCCGCATATCTGGGGCGCGGCATGTCGCTGGTAGCGAAGGGCAAGTATGACGCGGCCATCGATGATTACGGCAAGGTGATCGAACTCTATCCTGCCTACGTCGAAGCTTACCTCGGCCGCGCCGTCGCCTGGAGCAAGAAGAACGAACTGGATCGAGCGATCGCCGATTTCAGCCGCGCGGCCAAGATCGACCCCAGTTCTGCGCCGATCTATTTCGGGCGTGGCAGCGCCTGGCTCGCCAACGGCGATTACGACCAGGCGATTGCCGACTACGACCAGGCGCTCAAGCTGGATCCAAGGCTGGCCCTAGCCGAGGAGGGCCGCAAGCTCGCCGTGGCGGCCAAACGCAAGTCAGCCGGAAGCGATCCTGTCGGCTCTGACCAGAGCAAGTTGAAGACCATCGTCGACCACGGCTACGTCTGGTACAAGAAACGCAAGTATGCACGCGCCACCACCGCGTTCGAACAGGCCATCGCGCTCGATCCGAAAAACCCCGCCGGCTATCGCGGACGGGCGATGGTCCGCACCGACACCCATGACTATGATGGCGCCATTGCCGATTTCAGCAAGGTCATCGAACTCGCGCCGAAGAGCAGCGATGCCTATTTTGGGCGTGCCGCTTTGTGGGGGAAGAAAAACGAGCTTGACCGGGCGTTAGCCGACTATGACCGAGGCCTCGAGATCGATCAGAGTTGGAGCATGGCCTATTACGGACGGGCAACCAAAAGGCTGGAGAAGGCCGATTACGAGGGTGCGATGACAGACTTCGACAAGGCGATCGAATTGGATCCCAAAGTCGCGCGCTTCTACATCGATCGCGGCTTTGCCTATGCGGCAAAAAAGGACATCGACAGCGCAACGCGAGACTTCAACAAGGCGATCAGCCTGGACCGGAAGAAGAGCGCTGGCGCCCATTTCGGTCTAGGTGCAATCAAGGAAAGCCAAGGCGACCACGATGGCGCCATCGCCGAGTACAGCCGCTCTATCGAGATCGACCCGACATATGCCGACGCCTACGATTTGAGGGCACATTCCTGGAGAGCTAAGGGCGATTTGAAGCGCGCCGAGGCCGACCGCAAGAAGGCGCTGAGCCTCGGACTGAACTAGACAGGCATTTTAGAGGGGCGGATGTCGCGTTGGAAATGGTTGCAGGTGGAGGCGGTCGTCCCCTTTGAGCTTCGTTGAGGCAAAAGTGCTACCAGCGATGTTCGGTGGCGGCAGATATCACCATGAGTCGGTGGCGAAGCCGGCCCAGCCTGTGACCACCGCCTACATCGATGCCTAGATCCGGAAGCAGGATCTCCAGATTGTTGAGGCTATCGCACGCGAATTTCCGGATAACTACGATGCGATGCTGCGCAAGATCACTGCCGCCGCCCAGACCGGAAGCCAAACAGAAGTGCGCAATACCAGCAGACAGGCGGTCGCCGATCTGCGGCACAGATATGCACCGCTCCTGCTTTCAGCTCCGGACAGCGCGGTCTCGCAAGCGCTTTCGGCGCAACTCGACATGCTCAATCATGTCATGGCGCGCGAAACGCCGGCCACTGCAACAATTACCTGCGCTACGGGTAGGTCTCGAAGTATGGCCTTTCCTTCAACGCCTTGCCGTTGCGGTCGAGCAGTATTCCCGAGGCAAACAAATACCCGCCCATCGCTTCCATCTTCGCCATGTCCATGGTGCCGATGGCGCCGTTAGCACCCTTCAAAAATGCCGGTCGTTCAGCGCCGGGTTGTGAGCGTGTCCTTGTTCGCCGCGATCAGCGGGTCGCCTGCGTGCTTCGCGCGGTCGACGGCGAAGGCGTAGCCGGCCCGCGTCCCTCGAAAAAAGCAGCGGCGGCTTGTCGGTTGGCGCCAACGAACACGTTTCCGGAAACGATCAAGGTAGTGTGCTCGCCCGGCACGCCGTAATCGGCGTAACGGAAGCTGCGCTGCTCCAAGCTTCCAAGCCCGGCCTCAACGCCTTCCAGGTCGAGTCTTCGGGCGTGACGTCGACCGCACCGGGCAAACCGTTTCCCCAATCCGCAGAAGAGTGGCCCATCTCTCTTAGGAGATGCCGGTCGTTATAAGATTTTTACCAGTTTCTTATAACGCTCTTGAAATCTCGCCGGATAAGGCCCAGTTATAAGAAAACTGCAGGTTTCTTATAACGCTGCGCACGCCCGGGAGCGGCCATGAAGACCATCGATCTTGCCTATCGTACCCTCTATGCCGAGCTGGTGCAGCGCAGCCTGGATGCCTCCTTCGAGGCCGATTTCTCGACGGCAGGCAATTTCGTGCGCGTGCCGGTGAAAGGCCGCGACTACTGGTATTTCGAAGAGACGCGGCCGCAAAAGTCCAGGCGCTATGTCGGCCCGGCGGAAGATCCCGAGATCGCCAAAAGGGTCGCGGCCTTCAAGGAGATCAAGGACGATCTCAGAGCTCGCCGCAAGCTGGTCTCCACGTTGGTTCGCGACGCCGGCCTGGCGACGCCCGATGCTTTCAGTGGCGACGTCGTCGAGGCGCTGGAAAAGGCCGGGCTCTTCCGCCTGCGCGCGGTACTCGTCGGCACCGTCGCCTTCCAGACTTATGCAGGGCATCTCGGCGTCAAACTGCCAGGAGCCTCGCTGCAGACCGGCGATGCCGACTTTGCCCAGTTCCATTCCGTCTCGGCCGAAGTCGACGACAGCATGCCGCCGCTCATCGAGGTGCTGAAGGCGGTCGACCCGACATTCCGGGAAATCCCGCACCGAACCGATGCGGGGCGCACGACGCAGTTCGAGAATGCTTCGCGCTACCGCATAGAATTCCTCACTCCGAACCGAGGCAGCGACGAGCATGCTGACCATGCCAGCCCGATGCCGTCGCTGGGCGGCGCCTCGGCCCAGCCCTTGCGCTTCCTCGATTTCCTGATCCGAGACCCGGTGCGGGCAGTGCTGCTCCACCGCTCCGGCG
>NZ_RZSR01000018.1:0-16905 GCF_004023265.1 Mesorhizobium sp. M1A.F.Ca.IN.020.06.1.1 | reverse complement strand
TCCCCGTCGCCCTGTTGCGCCTGCGCTTGCGGCGCTCGACCATGCCGTGGCGGTCGAGCACGGCATGCACGGCCGAGATCGCGGGCCGGTGCACATCCGGATACAGCCGGGCCAGCCGCTCGCGTATCTTCGGCGCACCCCATGTCGGCTTGTCTTGCTTGAGGCGCACAATCAGCTTCTCGATTTGAAACGGAAGCTGATTGGCGTGGCGATAGGGCCGCCGCGATCGGTCCGTCAGCCCTCCAGGCCGCTGTCGTTGTAGCGCGTGAGGATCTTGTAGCCGGTCTTGCGCGAGATATCGAACTCCCGGCAAAGCACCGCCATCTTCTCGCGTCCAGCAGCCGGGCGACGAACTTCAGCCGCTCTTCCATGACGTTACACTCCTTCCAAGGCACCTTGCTCTCCTTGCAAAGGGCCGAAAGTGTAACCCATCTATCCGGAATGAACTGTCACCCATCTCTCGGGAAGGAAAGTCATGGCCAAGGCAACTGGAAGCCGAATTTTCTTTTAGAGTATGAATCAGCGCCGTCTGCCGAAAAGCGCGTCCACGATCTTCCCTTTTGAAACGACCGTGCAGGGCTGGGGCAGACGGTAGTCGAGCACCGCCCATCCGCGTCAAGTCAGGTAGACCTCCTGCCCGTCGCGGAAGAGGCGTCGCTCGGCTGCCTGTATGGAAAGCGTCCCAACCGAAAATTGCGGCTCCGGAAAATGCCCATGGCGACGTGCCACTGCATGGATACGCGCTGAGAGTTCCCCCAGATCGAACGGCTTGACCAAATAGTCGTCGGCTCCAGCGTTGAAGCCCTCGATGCGATGCGAAATCCGATCGCAGGCTGTCAGAATGATGACCGGTGCCGATTCAAGTTCCTTGATCAGCTCCCGCAGATAGTCGATCCCATTGCCGTCCGGCAGGTGAACGTCGAGCAAAATAAGGTCGTAGCCGACCACAGCTGCATAATCGCGCGCTTCGGACAGGTTCTTGGCCCAGTCGACCGCGTGGCCACCAGCCACCAAATGATCGTGCATAGCACTTCCAAGGTCCTTATCGTCTTCAGTGAGCAGTATTCGCATCATGCTGCCGAGCTCCGGTATGAGGGCAAGGCTCCCATCTTATTGGTCGAAGCTGACAATAGGCTGAACCGGCGGCAGCGAATTATTTGGGGAGCTTTCAGGCTGCTGTCAGCTACAACTTGCAAGAAAGGGGTCGTTAACAAAGCCAAACGAAGAGCCCCTATGAAACCCGTCCTGAACTCGGCACTTTTGCTCAATGTGACCCCCGGCGGCTGCATCAGCAAATTGATTTGGGAAACAGGCGCGCCGGTTCTAATGACCGACGCAGGCCGAGGTCTGGAGCTGGACCAGCGAACGGCGTCTTCGGTTTTTCAGGCAACAGCCACATGGAAGAATATGATTGGCTCGACCATGCGCCGAGCTTTGTCGAACGGATTGGTCGCGGGCGCACTACCACAGATTATGGCAGGTTTACGCCCTGGCCTTGACACCCGGGGTGATCGTCACCGGCGGAGCCGCGGCGTACTGATCGGATATCTAACGTCGCTGAGTCTCTCGTCGGTGCAGTGGATCTCTCGGCTTAGCCATCATGCAAAAAACGACGGTTCCGCGACACCACTTTTCAGGTCCGTGACACAGGCTTTGTGAGCCGATCTGTTGTTCTTACCCCAGGCTAATGGCTGAACAGCTCTGTCGCCGGCTCGATGCGCCAGATGGCGCGATGTTTTGAACCCTTTCACGAGGCGACGGCAGCAGCCGACCGGCTCTCCTATCGCGGCTCCCGCGATCCACACACCCAACAAGGGAATCTACCATGGTAATGAAGGCACCGGTTGCCGACGCTAGGAATGGGTCGGTAGTAGATCGGCTGGTCGGCATCGACCTCGCTCGGGGCCTGGCTGTCTTCGGGATGTATGCCGCCCATCTCGGTCCCGACCCCGGCGAAGGAGGACTAGTCGGGTTTCTGATGGAACTAACCCATGGGCGGCCGTCGGCCCTGTTTGCCGTATTGGCCGGTTTTTCAATCCTCCTGATTACAGGTCGCAAGGCGCCGAAGTCGGGGATAGCCGGTAGACAGGCCATCGCCAGAGTCGCAATTCGTGCCCTTGTTTTGCTCGCGCTTGGCTCAATCCTGGGCTGCCTCGGTACCCAGGTCGAAGTCATCCTAGAATACTACGGAATTTGCTTCTTGTTGGTATTGCCGCTCCATCGGCTCAGCGCATATCAGCTGGGCTTGATCGCTGCCGCTACGGCATTAGTTCTCCCGCAAGTCCGTTCCTCCCTTCTGTCGGTTGCCCCCAACCTCCTCGACCCGGTCTTCAACCTCATGGTCAACGGCTACTATCCCGCGGTGACCTGGGTTCCTTTCCTCATCGCTGGCATGGCCATCGCGCGCCTTAATCTTAATACGCTAGCAGCGCATTGGCGCCTTGGTCTGGCGGGGGTCGCGCTGGCCGTGTTGGGCCATGGGGGATCCTTGCTCGCGCTGAGTTCCCGCGCTTTGACTGAAACCTCCTTGTGGTGGTCTGACGTTGACGGCGCTTTTGAGCCTTCCAAGTCGTCATTTATAGTCAAGTCGTCATGGATAGCCGCACCTCATAGCGAAACGACGCTTTCGATCGTGGGCAGCACCGGTTGCGCAATGATCATCTTGGCGGCTTGCATGCTCGCTGTGGATGCGCTCCCGCGTCTGCGAAAGCTGGTCTGGCCAATAATCGCAGTCGGCTCGATGTCTTTGACGGCCTATGTGCTGCACATTGCGGGAATAGCCTATCTTATGAAGATAAACATTTTCAAAGACGAGAGCCTGTCCACGCTCTTTGGCTTCGTTGTGGTTATCAGCACTTTTGCGGTGCTTTGGCTGCGCATCTTCCAGCGAGGACCGATGGAAGTGCTGATGGGTAGGGTCGCAGATCTCGCGCGTCACATCCGCTGAGCACCGCCGCGCCCCGGCCTCCCGATCACATTACGGACAAGGTGGGGCTTTGTCCAAAGCTTGTTCGCGGCAGGGGAGGGTACTTCCTCCCAGCCTGCCGCCTTGTTGATGGAAGCTAAAACGGTCGCGCAGGCGCTAGAGTTGCATCGGCATAATCAGCTTAAACTCGCGAAGTTAAACCCGCGGTTGGTCTATCTCGGCCCGCCTCACCTGAAAGGCTAAGGTATCCGTTTCGGTCAAGGGTTTTAGGGGCCATTTTCGCTGCGCCTTGAGGAGAGCGTTTGCTAGGATGAGGAGCTTTCGCAACAAGATGATGACCTTTGCGGGTTTGCCTGCCGCCTTTAGCGCCTGGTATTTTGCCTTGAGGTCGGGGTTGAAGCGCAGGGCGAAGGGCCGGGCATGTAGAGGGCCTGGCGAACATTGGCCCGGCCGCCCCGGATGAAGGCGCGGCCGCTCCATTTTGCCGAGGCCGGCGAGGCTTGCGGCCTTTGGTTCCGAGTTCCGGCATGTCGATGGTGAGTGTGCAGGCGGTGGCATCCGATGCGCCATATGCTGGTCAGGATTTCGCGGCGCTGGACAGCGTCGGGATCGGCTTTCATGAGGGTAAGCATCGTCTGATCGATATCGCTGAGTTCACGTGGATCTGCTTCCAGCCACTCGTTGTTGTGGCGCCTGAGCAAGGCAAGCGGTCAAGGTCTGGCTCTGGTGCTGGCTGCGGTGCGATCCCCGCACGGGCCAGGTGCCGATCGTGTCGACGATCCACCTCGCCGCGACCAGAGAGCTGCTACTCTCTTCCGCTGTTCATTCTGGCCTCTTCGCAATGAATGTCATAAAATCACCTGTCGCAATTAATGGTTTTTGATTTGGCTCCTACAGCTGGCAGATATCGCCGAGAGTTCCGCAGAGAGCGTCGAAAGTTTTGGCCGCCTTCTTCCGCAGCCGCGCCTTGAGTTTTGAGCAGACCTGTCTTGATCGGGTTGAGATCGGGCGAGCATGGCGGCAGGATCAGGAGCCAGTGCCCCTTTGGCCAACCAGTGGGCGGCGCGTACCTTGCCGACAATCTGGGGTTCCGAACCCGACAGTTGGTTTTCAACCCGACAGTGGCCCGCCTCAGAGCAGGCTACCGCCCTTCGGAGCAGGCAGAAGCTAATCGAGGTTCGCGGGTTCCGGTTTGAATGTGCAGGTCGCTGCGCGCCTGATCTTTCGGTCTGGCGGCACATGACAAAAACTCTCATTTTGGCCGACGATACCCGGTCAGGAGCGGGTATCGCAGTCGAGAAGCGACCCGAGCACGTCCACAAGATGTGCCGAGTTTGCAAGGTGTGTCATTGTTTCTGTCAACGTTCGAGCGACAGCGCACGACGAAACGTCTGGCATACGCCTCGTCTGGCACGCGCCTCGCATATGTTGCAGTTGCTGCTGGAGATCAGGCGATCGAGTGGGCCTTGCAATTTTCCGATTTTGATGCGCCTAAAGTCTCGTGTACAAATCAGGCTGGCGTGAATGGCCTGCCTAAGTTGCGACTTATTACAAAGGAATGGATATGGCGACTGGAACGGTGAAGTGGTTCAACAGCACGAAGGGTTTTGGTTTTATTCAGCCTGACAACGGCGGTCAGGATGTCTTTGTCCACATTTCCGCTGTTGAACGAGCGGGCCTGTCGACCCTTAATGAGGGCCAGAAGATCAACTACGAGGTGGAACAGGATCGCCGCACGGGAAAGTCCTCTGCAGGCAGCCTCAGCAAGGCTGGCTAACGGTCCGGGAAAGCCTTGGCAAGGTTCGTCATCGCCGGAACGCATTGACGGCTCGAAACCCGGGCCGGAGCATGCAAGTTAATGCCGCGGCAGGGATTGCTGGAGCCATCATGAATTACTCTGGAAATGAGGCTCTTGGACGGGAAAGGCGGGGCTCATCCCCGCCCTTTGATTCCGCGCAGATTGGGCCAACGGCTGCTGCGCGTCCGAACGACTGTTGATACGGATTTAGGCTGCGACCTTCTTGCGGGTCCGTTTCGCCGGCGCCGTGGCTGGGGCTTCCGGCTCTTTCGGTTTGCGGCCGAGTCCCATGGTCTTGGCCAAGGCGGAGCGCGCAGCGGCGTAATTCGGCGCCACCATGGGATAATCCGACGGCAGACCCCATTTGGCGCGATATTCGTCTGGGGTCAGACCATAGTGCGTCGCCAGATGGCGCTTTAGCGATTTGAATTTCTTGCCGTCTTCAAGGCTAATGATGTAGTCCGGTTCGATCGACTTTTTGATCGGGACAGCAGGTTTTTTTACAGGCACAGGCTCTTCTGCCGGTATGAGTCCAGCCGTGCCGTTTAGAGCCCCGTGCACTTGGGCGATCAGGGCAGGAAGCTCCCCCGCCGGGACGGGGTTGTTGGAGACGTAGGCTGATACAACATCGGCAGTGAGCTCGATGAGGATGTCGGTCTTGTGGGGTTCTTCTGTCATAAACTTCTCCGGGCAGCTTGAAACACAGTTGGGCGAAGTGTCGCTTCATAGTGGCGGTTGCCGCTGAAAGCAAATGGATCGACGGGTGCGCTGCTCCTCCACCATTGAAGTCTCGGCGACGCATCCCGTCATCGTCCATCGCTAAAGGCAGCGTATTGAATTATGGGAGCGGTCGCGCCCGCCCCACCATAGCGATACAGCAAGACAATCAAAAAAGCCGGTCTTTGCTTGGCCCCAAATCTTTTCTCCTTTCGTGAACGCTGAGCTGCCAAGCTGCTACAGTTCACCTCGCGGGGCAACCGTGCACAACACAGGAGTTGCCCGAGCGATACATTCTTCACTTGCCGCTTATCAGCGCTGGTGATTGCACTTTGCAGCCTGCCTCCGGACCCGCAGCGCTCACGCTGTTGGTTTTGCGCCTGCAGGCGTCGGAAGTCGGATCGCCGCAGCTAATTTCCTCAGGCGGACGAATTCAACAAATCGATTGTTTGGATCGAAGGCATCCACACCATCGATGCCTCTAGAATATGATCCAGCTACAATCACCGTGCTGTAATGGCAGGGACGGCCAGCACAAGCGCGACACGATCCGGCGGGTCCATCGCTGCGTTACGTATTCATGGCTACTGCATCGGGCGCTCGGTCGACCGCCTTAAGCCAGGTCGCCGCATTGCGAGACGGTGACCGGCGAGGGAGAGGGCGCTCTGGCAACGAAGCGAGGCGGGTGGCCTTGCGGGTGGCCGCGTGATGTCATCCGGCTCTCCTGCCGATCTCTGCCGGCCAGATCTGGAGCAACTGTTTTGCATAGATATGGCTCTCTTCAGTGGGCCATCTATGATGGGAGCCGAGCGCGTGTTCGAGCCGGGGAACAGGCTGCGCATGCACTGTGCCCACCTATTGCGATCGTGCTAACCTTGGTTGTTCGGACTTGCCGTTAAAGGCAAGCGACAGATTGAAGTTATGCTGCACCATCTGATTGCCTGGCTCGTTTTCGAGAGCTCGCCGATACAGGGCCTGTGCCGCGTCATGCCGCCCCTCAATGTCCAAAATCACGCCCTTCGCATTCAATGCACGTACGTTTCCTGGGGCTGCAACCAAGACGCTGTCGAGCACCTCAACCGCTTCGTGCGGGCGCTTCTGGCCCACCAAGGCATTTGTAAGTCGTATCGCCGCATCAACATTGTCCGGGTGCTGCTTCACCTCATCCCGCAAAGCCCGCTCTTGAACATCCTGACCAACTTCGCGCAAAATGCGTTCGCGCATAGCCGGATCGATTTGATCGGCGCTGAGCAACTCGGGGGAAGATGTCTCCTGCACGGAAAGAGCCGGCTTTTGCCAGCTGGCGCAACCGCCCAAAGGCAGAATGGCGAGTACGGCAAAAAGAAGTGAGTTCCGGCGCAGAAACATAGGCGATGGAGAAACTGTATTACTATTCATGTTATCTCTCAGTTATCGGGGAGGCGCGTGGCGTTCAGTTAGGAAAGGTGGGACTACTCTAACAATCCGCTGTTCGATCCGTGCGGGAGTGTGACGGATCCTGCGGGGCGAATTGTAAAGTCGGAGGCGAGGTCTTGATAAGACAGCACGGCGAGATCAACCCCGTTTCGCGTCAGAAAGCCGCGGACGAAACGTCGGACATCCATCGACGTCAACAGAATAGGGCGGGTTTGACCCGGTTCTGCGTTCGAAAGGACCTGACGTATCTGTGATAGCATCGCTTCGCTTTGCCGATCCTCCAGTGCGAGATAGGGGCCTGCATCCGAATCTCGAACCGCGCCACGCATCACATCCTCGCTCTCGCGCTCGACGACCAGGGCGGACACGATGCCCTCCGTGTTGGCATGGCGGTGGCAGATCTGTCGCTTCAAACCAGAACGGACATATTCCGTCAGCAGGGCAACGTTCTGCTCACGCTCGCTCCATTCGGCCAATGCCTCCAACACGAGACGGGTGTGGCGGATTGGGATACCTTCCTCCAGGAGGCGGCGCAGAACATCGGCAATCCGAGGAATCGGCGTCGTGCGTAGCACCTCTTTCACAAGCTCAGAATATTCCTGCTCCATTCGGCCCAGGAAATGTCGGGTCTCTTGGATGCCCACCAATCGCGGTGCGTAGCGGGTCAACGCTGCATGGACGCGCAAGGCGAGGAGTTCGCCGGGAGCCCTATGCTCCGTGCCGGCGCCCGTAAGGGCCTTTGCAGGGGTATGTTCAACCGGGAGTCTGTCCGTTTTCGGCTCACGTCTAAGGGGGACACCGCTCGAGTCGACGTGCGCTACATCGGCTCGGAGCGCCATCTGGTTTGGATCTAAGGCGTCCTGTTCGACTGGCACGCCCTCGACATCAATTCGGAATTGCGATTCAGGCAGCTGCTCGTCAACCAAGACAGGGATGCGAGGAACGATAATGCCCAGATCGGCTGTGACCAGGAGCGAAACGCGCCCAATATGTTTTTGCAATTCGGCTTGATCGACCGCCTGCATAAGATCTGGCGCTAGAAAAAATGCGATCGGGAATTCCTTCGCAGGCGCGGCTTGCTTAGGCTCCGCTGCAGTTCCACCTTTCGCATCGGCAGTGCCGGCGCCCAGCACATCAGCCTTGACAATGCTTACCGCAGCGAACACTGCGGCCAGCATCAGAAAGACGGGGAGGGGAAACCCAGGAACGAACCCCATTACAACCAGGACGCCGGCCGCCAGTCGCAAGGCTCGAGTGCTGGCCGTGAGCTGACTGACCATTTCTGTACCGAGGTTGATCCTCGCCGTCCCAGTCACACGGGTGACGATGGTCGCCGCAGTAATGGAGAGCAGAAGGGCCGGAATCTGCGATATCAATGCATCGCCTATCGTCAGCAGAGTGTAGTGATGCAGTACCTCGCCGAAGGACATGCCCTTGGAGAGCAGGCCGATCGAAATTCCACCCAGCATGTTGATGCAGATAACCACCAGCCCGGCGATGGAATCGCCCTTCACAAATTTCATCGCGCCGTCCATCGCGCCATAGAGTTGGCTTTCCTTCTCCAATTCGGCGCGCCGCCGGCGGGATTCGTTGGCATCGATGTGGCCGTTGCGTAGCTCTGCGTCGACCGCCATTTGCTTGCCCGGCAGAGCATCCAGCGTGAAACGCGCCGCCACTTCTGCCACCCGTTCGGCACCCTTCGCGAGGACCATGAATTGCACCATGGTGACGACCAGAAATATGACGAAACCCACCACGATATTGCCTGAGATGACGAAATCGCCAAAGGTATGAATAATGCTGCCGGCCTCCCCCTCGGCCAGGATCAGTCGCGTCGTTGCGACCGTCAGCGCGAGACGGAATACAGTGGAAATCAAAATAACGCCGGGCAAAGAGGAAAAATCAAGTGGAGTACTGACATACAGGGCAACCATCATCAGCAGTATGGCCAACCCCATATTGAATCCTATCAGTGCGTCGACCACCACGACCGGGATAGGCATGACCATCATCGCGACAGCCAGAAGCAGCATCAACGCAACCATTAAATCCGGGCTGGCCGGCGCACGCTTGATGAAGTCACGCAGGACGTTGGCCATCGAGACACCTTTGCAATCGGTTGAGACTTACTCTGCTGTTACGCCCTGAAACGTAGCTTTCGAACTCCGAAGGCGCCTCGGCCTTGGCCAGCGCGTGACCCTGCATGAGAGCCACAAACAGGCGCGAAATGGCTGGGCAGCAAATGTTTCCAACGCAGCCAGCTTGTCAGCACCGAGCGCCACAGGATGTTTGGCTGGCCATAGAGTGCTGCTTGATGGGGCCTGCGAGCTTTCAATATGGGAGAGCAGCAATGCGGCCATTCCTGCTCAGCAGCACACGGCTGTCCTCAATACGATCGACTACCCATCCATCAGCTAAAATGGCCCCGACAAAATACTTCTCGCTGTCGATGACAAGATACGGTTGGGCCCCATGCCACACAGCTTCGACCGCGATTGCGGATGGCGCCTTCTCCTCTTTGATGAGCACTCCGTTCACCAGTGTTAGAGTACCCTTGGTGCGACGATCGAACGATTGCTGAAGCTTCTGCCAGCTGATGACCGATTCAGACGTGACGGTGCCCTCGGCGGTCACAACACCCTTTGCGGAGCCAATCTTGACGTCGAGAAGACCCGCTCGATCGACTTCCTCCTGCAGCTCTTTGGCCGCTGCCCCCGTAAGTTCATTGTCAGCGCGGTGACTGATCGTTCTGGACGCGACTTCAGCCCGAAGTGAATTGGGGCTCGATCCACTTGCATTGCCAAGATAGGAGAACATGCCCGAAAGCGCGCCGATCCCGAGTGAGCTGATTATGACCATGGCGAGCACACCGATCGGTAGGCGCGGTATGCCGGTCGAACCAGGCGGCTCTGCATCCTGCACGGACCAAGCAATGGACATCTCGCCTACGAGCAGGACGGCAGGAAGGGGCACAACAACGGACTGGCCTGCGGCGATATTCCGGTTGCCCTCGATACTGAGTCCGGGTGCAAGCGCCTCGAGTTCGATCGACTTGCCAAGAAGAGTTACACGAAGATGATGCGGTGCCAGTCCTTGCTCGACAAAGACCAAATCGGCATCGAAGCCGCTGCCGATTAAACACGTTTGAAGATCCGTCTTGCCGGTCAGTCCGCAATAGAGCCCCGAAAGCACTTCGAAACGGAGGGAAACGGCGTCATCCACAGAGCATCTCTCAAACAGGATAGAAGCCGCACGGCAATTGCCATGCGGCTCATTTCGGGACTACGTCGCGTCAATAAGGAGACGCGCTAGGGGCAGTCTAAAAGCCGCTTCCGACATTACGAAACGCGTTCGTCGGCGGCCTTCTTGATGGTCTGGAGATTGGTCGTTAGAGTGCGCAACTGGACACTCCTTTTCGTCGCCTCCAAGCTAACATTGGTTAGTTCTTGCACTTGCGCCTGAAAAGCAGTAGCATCAGCTCCGCTTGTATTGCCGGGAGTGCCACTGTTAGTTTTATCGGTATTGCCGGCGCTACTGGTATTGGTATTGCCTGATTTCTTATTATTATCAACTGCAGCCATGATCATTCCTTTTTCTGTTGGAGTTGTGCCGTCAATAACGGCCTGTATGACCTCACGCCGGATTTTCCCGCGTCAGGCATCTTCTGTGTCATCCAAAGCTTCATCGGCCTCAGCCATCGCATCGTTCGCGAATTGGAACGCGAACGATCGCAGGATACTTTGGAAGGCTTCACTTTGTGCTGCAGACTGTGAGTTGTCTTGAAGTTGATCATTTGAAACGGTCCGGTTATCCGCCCGATCGTTCCCGCCAGCTGGCTTGCCATCATTCCCACCAGCTGGCTTGCCATCATTGCCACCAGCCGGCTTGCCATCACCAGAATGCTCGGATTTCGAATCCCCATGGCCCTTTCGGATCAAGGAAGTCCCGAGGTTGCCAACTCCACTCCCAATTGCTGCTATCATCAGGTACTCCGGCATTTGCCATTGGCGGCGACGTGTTAAAGGTTAACCTCGATCAAGCTAAGGGCGGGAGCTTTCGAGAACCTGACGGCTTTTGACAAAAACCGGCCAGCGCAAAAACGTATGCTCTGCAGGATGTTGCTCTCGCATCGAACAGTCGACCACGATCTCGGCTGTTCGGCCAATCCCGCCGTCCACGCATGCCGCGACCGAATGGCAGCCGCAGCAGCTCGTTTGCATCCTCGATGCTGTGGTGTCGAACAGGAGACACGGTCCACGTGCTGCATGACCGCAATGACCGTATTCTTGCTGGCTCCACGGGCGCACGCAACGAGCAGGAACTCGGTCTTTGCATCACCATTCTCTCGCCTGCACATCACGGCCCGGCGCGGTGAGCTCATTGGCTTCGAGAAGGTCGGCGAGTACGAACATGGGATGGTCTGCCGGCTTTGGGAGGCCGGTGCGGATCCTCTTCTCACCATATCGAAAGCTTGAAGCGGTCGGATTTTCTTGCCCTGTTCGTGAGAACTCCCATCGTCAGCTAATCGTCAGCCAAGCGGTCTATCTAGGCCGGCCGTGCCTGACCTTCGGATCCAAAGGTCCCGTCTCGACACTTTTTGTAACTATAGATCGAAATGGTTTCCCGCGCGATACGCAACGCACACGCTTCTCTGAAGCAAATGTGTGACTTTGTCGGTGGCGAACGAGAGGAGTGACGCCTCAATAAAATCGTCAGGCACGTGTCTAGGAAGGGGAGCTAGCCGAGTTGGTCTGATTTCATTCGCTGTTCCTGGAAATCGGCGGACTGAAGCGCTGATAATCTCAGGACATCGATGGCAACGTTGCGAAAGTCCTGTGAGCTCGGGCCAATCTTGGCCTGCTACTGAGAAGCACTTTGGCGGGAACATTACGCCGTCGCGGGTCTGGCTGACCGTGACGTTAACCGAAAGATGCCGCTGGTCTCGTCAGCCGCCAGCACAATAGCAGCACATTCTCGCCTACTACGGAGACGCAATATGAAGGGCATTGGCCGACCACGGAAATCGCAGGCTGAAACTGGAGCCAGCCGCGCGGGGCGGGCGAGCAGTTCCCTTTCGCAATCAAGTCTTGCTGCGGGAGAAGGTGGACAGTCATTCGATTCCGTTGTGGAGCAGATGCGCTCTGGGGACGCCGATAGGAGGCCCTCCTCCCTTCCAGTTGCGCGCGGTCCAGGCGATGCCCGCGAAAGTCTGCCAGGCGCCTCGATTGGCGAAGATCAAATCCTGAACGCACCGCCACGTGGAGCCGCTGCGCCACCACGCGGAACCGTAGCGCCACGTGGCGCAGCCGCAAGGCGGCGCGGTTCTCCCTCCATGTCTGAGGGCGAAGCCATGGCGCCGGTCGGTAGCCAACTATCAACCGCGCAGGTGGAAGGCACCAGCTCATCGTCAAATGAAGATATCAGTCCGACACAGCTCAGAATGAACAGTCTTGTTCAACAACTGACTGATTGCGAGGCTGCGGCCAGGAAAACCGACGTCCCCGAGGAGGCGGTGGAGCTGATCAGTCGGGTCGTCGATGCAGCCTCAGCAATTCTGGAGTACCGCGCTAGCCTGCCTGCGGCTGAGGCGCAGACAATTATGCCAGACGACAAGGTGCGTAGATGTTGCCAGATCGTGTGCGACGCCGCGAATGAAGTAGACAAACTTGGCCTGTCGACGATCACGAAATTGGACAAAAAGACCAAGAAAGCGGCAGGTATGGTCGATAAACTCTACTCCTACTCCCAGGCGGACCGGCAGGAGCTGTTGATTTTAAATGTGGAGAACCACCATACGGCGGCAATTAAGTGGTGGGAAAAAAAGGCATGGCGCTCCGAACGGCAGCGATCCGCCTGCGCTGCCACCGCTAGCCTATCCAGTGGAACGCCCGTGATGCGGGAAGCCGAGCGGTGCGCACTGCGGCTGCGTGCCGGCTCGGTACTGAGTGTCAGGATCTGGCTGGTCCGTGAGCGGATCGGTCTTGCGCGGGCCAAGATTGAACTGCGGGCGAGCAGGTTCGAGCCAGATTTGAAGGAACTCCTCGTCGGTCGAAATGGAGTGGTGCAGCTGATGGCAAGCGCCGTTCAAGAAGCTCTTCGCGCCCTCTCTTTGGCGAAGGGCATAATGGATGATGGCAAAGCACTCAACGCTCATGATTGCGCGGTTGTAGAAAAAATCATGGAGCGGCTTTCGGATTTTGGATTGGCGTTGCACGAGGTGCATACCAAGCTAAGCCATACCTACCCAGATGCCGGCCTCCCATTGAAACTGTTCGAACGGATCGTGGACGATGCATGGATCACTGCGCACGATGCCATGCACTTGTTGAACCTGCAGTCTCCGCCGTCAGCCATCATGGCGCCACAGGCCCAGGCGGGCGCTGCGATGCCGGCCAGGGCAGGCGCTGCGATACCGGCTGACACTGCTGGTACGGCTGCAGTGTCAGAAGGCACTACAGCGCGAAGGAAAGGGAAGTCAAAGCATAAGTCGGCAGCTCGCGCCGGGACTTCTGCCGCCGGGCAGCCATCAACACCAGTCGCTGCGAACGCCGGCACAGTGCCAGCAGCCAAGGTTCTCGCGCGCTCGGATCAAGTTGCGAGTACACAGGTGAGAGCGCAAGAGGTGGCTGCGAGTTCGTCGGGGGCAGGCTCGACAATCGGGGGCGCCGCGTTGTCAATGGAGGTATTGACGGAGCGGCTCAAACGATTGGACGAACTTTTGCAGTTCGATCTGGCCGGTCAGCAAAGCGTCGTCTCCCAAGTGCGCCAGATGAAGCCTGAGGAGGCCGGTAAGGTCGTGGACGATGTGGCCCAGTACCTGCGAGCCCAGGCCATTGAGATGCAAACCTGTCTCGCCGGGTTGCAGGGGCGTAATGTACGCCTGCTACTCACCTCCACCCAGCTACCCAAAGTGCACGAACGCACAGACCAGCTCAAAGGGTTGCTGAACATGGTGCTGGGACAGGCCAACGCATTGAATGAAGGAAAAGCCGGCATTACGACTGATTGCATGAAGACCTACGCATTTCCGGCGCAAAAATACCTGGAACATTTGTGCAATGCCGACGAATTGATGCCGCCGGAGGCACCGGTCGCGCTGCGTGGCGAGCCAGGAAAGCTGTTTGAGATGAAGCTGCAGCCCAAGATGCTGGTCAATGGTGCGATGCCGAGCCCGATGTGGGTGCACATCCACACGAGTCGCCCCGTCATGGCCAGAAACTTGGAAGGGCTGGCTGATTCCGAATTCACCGCTTGCCACGTTAAATCCAACGAACAGCGCGGCTACAATCGAGAGCGAGAGGAAGCCGATGCTAGGTCCGGTCGCGAGAAGGTCATAATTCATCGCGGCAAACTCACCCCCGCTTTCTGTAAGTCCTTGTTGACCTCGGGGCTTGGCCGCCAACCACGCCATTCGCGTGCCGAGCTCCCGTCGGCGCAGGCTGCATGACAGGGCACGTACTTTGGGGTCTAGGGCAGAATGCGGCCGGCCACGCTGTGAGTCAGCGAGCATTTCTCCTGGCCAAACCGCGAATGCCGCTGCGCGAGTTGCGGTCCGGCGATTGGAGTCGATCGGCTACCGTCAGGGCCGATTTGCGATGTCGCGTTACCTGCTGTTGACGTGGCGGCGTATCTTGCCTCCCATCCAACTTATCGCCGAGATCGCGCCGCCAAGATCGAGGCGGAAGGTCTTCCTGCGAGCGCGGAGCAGGCATAGCCGATCCGATCGGGATCGGCGCATCGCAACGACCCAACGGTGTGGTGGAGAAAATTGGATTCGGGAGAGCTCGTATCCAAGAGGCGGAGTTCCGGCCCGAATACAATCCGCTCGCAAGCACCCACGATGCGCATCCGCAGTTTATTGTCTGGGAGATGGGCTGGATCGCTCGGCGGCGCTGGCGCTAAGGCGGGGCTGTCGCCGGACAATTAGCATTCACTGCCAACAGCCTTGCAACCGTCACCAGTTGCAAGGCTCGGCGGCGGGTCGACAAATCACATGAAATCGTCGTCAGACCCGCTATCGCTGCTGTCGCTGTCCTCGGTTTTGTGGAGATAGAGTGGAGGTTTGCCTGCACGCTGCCACTCACCGGCACTGTTCTTCGTCCATTTGTCGGGATGCTGCGTAGGGTCAAGCACCAGGTCGCCATGATCCACTTCAACAAACCCCATCGTCTGCGCGCGCGCTTGTGCTTCCGGATTAGCCGCACGCCAATTCAGCAACGGTCGGTCGCCGTCTATCCGAAGTTGATGCTCCAGCAGAATATCGCCCGCATTTTCGACGAGCGGATGGGCGACTTGAAGATCCACTATGGAAGTGACCTCAGTTCGACCAGGAAATTGTTCCCGCCAACTTTCCGATTCGAACTCGTTCATGCTGAATCCGCCTTCCATTCTCAGCAGTCCGGCACTCCGGTCTCCCAATTGGTAACTGAAATATCGCGCGTGCTCCGTATCTCGACGGATGCCATATTGCTGAGCAACGTCCGCGGTGCGCCTGGCTCGTGACGATACGAACTCCGAATACTCTTGAGGATTGTCGGCGATGTGCGTGATTTCATCACCATGAAATTGCCTCACCTGTCTCCTGAAGGAAGTCCTGTTGATCTCCACCACAGGAGGTCGGGAATTGAGGGAGTATGCTTGGGGAGCCGCCGATGATGAGGCGCCGCTACCTTCCGATCCGGATAAGTGCATTCGGGCAAATGTGTCCGCGAACCCTTCGCTTCCTGCATCCGATTGCTCGCCGGCATTATGCGCGCGGTAACTATCGGATGAGCCAATTCGACCATACATGACGATTCGTACTCCTATGTTTCGCAACCGAGCTCAAGTTAGCACGGCTGTTCAACATAGGGCGCTTAGTTGACGACTAGCTGACGAGGGCATTCCAACGGCTGCACCAATCAAATCCGCACTGCCGGCCTCAAAACCTCGGACTGCGCCACGCACCGGCCAGCAGAGGCTGAAAGGTCATGCCCGGAGGACTTGCCGTAGTTGCTGGGTGGCAGATCCGAGGGGAGTGATTGCCCCAGGCCCGCGGTTGCGCGGTTGGCCTGACAGAGACACTGGGGCACGGATGGCCAGCCGACATTTGCCACTAGCATGGAACCAGGTCAGTTTTGAACTGGGCAGTCGTGGACTTCCAATGACTAGGCCAAGCCTGCGGCAAAGAATGCTTTCGCGACAGGCTGGAAATATTGCATAGGAACCGCGTGGCCGAGTTTTGTAGTGCTTATCAGCTGACGCGCTAAGACATGGTCATGGACGATCGTCAGGCGTAGTGCCCGCGCCTCACTCAACACATGTGAAACGCGCTCACCTTCGGCACGGCAAACTAAGAACGGCACCCCGGTTTCACCGCGAACGTAACGCAGACCGATCAGGACCGCCCTTCCTGTTAAGACCAGCGTGGCGCGATGCACGCCAAGCGCAGGCTCGTCGGCCGCCTCCTCGCGGATGCGACGCTGTTCACCTTTCAACTCTGGCGCTCCTTGCTGATCCTTCGACTCGCGCGTCACTTCGGTATTGGTCATGCGCATTTCGCGCAGATACAACGCGCGCTGGAGCAGGAGATCGATCAGTCCGCCGACCAGCAGCGCGCCGGCGCCAATTCCCATCAGCAATTTTGTCTCCATAAAGATGAGGCCAACACAGCCCATGCCGCAGATCGGCAGAGGGACCATTGTCTTCCACATCCCGAGAAGGACAATGGAAAAGGTTGCGCTGAGAACCAATACCTTGAACATGGTCTTGCAGACTTCGACCATGGAACGAGCAGACCCCAAGCGCTTCAGCCCTTCAAAGGGGTCAATTTTCTTAAAGCTGAGCTTCATCGGCTCCAGAGAGAAGACAAATCCACCATTGGCTAGCAGGCTGGCCAAAATCACCGCGGCGACGAGGGTTCCAAGCAGCGGGCCAACAGCCGCGACGGTGAGTTGGACGAGCACAACCAATGCCTGCGGCACCGCGGTATCGAAAGGTAGGCTCTGCAACTTGGTGGCTAATAGGAGCGCTTCCCGGCATTTGTCCTCGATCAGGCTGCCTCTTAGCC
>NZ_RZSR01000190.1:0-7836 GCF_004023265.1 Mesorhizobium sp. M1A.F.Ca.IN.020.06.1.1 | reverse complement strand
GTGGTGAACCGCTACGCGTCGGCGGGGTGAGGCACTTGAATCAATCTGGCAGCACGCCGTCTCAACCGCTTGTTCGCTTGTCGTTTCCCGGCGAATTGCGAACCGTCAGTGCCATGCCTTATCCGCCTGGATGCGACGCCAGCGCGTTGGTTTCCCGATACCCCGCTTCGTCGTTGGCCGCGGCGGCGAACCGCCGGGCTTCGTGCGACGTGAGACCGATGAGCGCGCGCCCGGCATGTTCGGCGGGCTTGTCATTGGCCATGTCGAGCACCGCCCAGCTATGATGAGGCGGTTCTTGCACCGCTACGAATCTCATTTGAGCCCCCGCTCTGACGAGATGCTAATGTAGCAGATGCTTTCTGTCGGTCTGTGACTGGCTCACACAGGGTGCGCTTTCCGATCGGTTCAGCAATAGGGCGCTTTATCGCGTCGATATCCTCGAGGTCGCTACGGCAAAGCGTAGAGCGCCTTCAAGGCCATCGTCGCGCCGCGATACTCGACGAAGCTCTTGGGACAATCGCTTACCGCGAGCCGGTAGAGCCGCACCGCCTCGTCGCTGTGCCCCTGCAACCGACTGAGTTCCGCGGTATAGAAATTGGCCTCACACACCTGCCCCTGCCTGGTTTGCGGATTGGGGTCGTCCGCGGCCGCCAGCACCTCGGCCGGCGCTAGGTCGCCGAGCAGCATGCGCGCGACTGGTGCCGGCCATTTCGTCATATCGAGCTTGCCTGTCGCAGCACGCAATTCGCTTTGCCCGCCGGCGTGGCGCTCGGCCAAGTCGCGCCAGATCGCGGAATAAGGATCGTCGGGTTTCAGGGCGGCCAATCGACGAAAATCGTACTGCGCATCTGAGAGCGCGCCCGCATAGAAATGCACCAGGCCGCGGCCCCGGTAGGCGTTGGCGAAGTTGGGATCGAGGCCGATTGCCTGATCGTAGTCGGCGATGGCCTTTTCGTAGTTCCCTTTTGCCGTCCAGCTTTTGGCGCGATTGTAGAAGAATCCCGCATTCTTGCCGTAGATCTCGATGGCCCGGTCGAAATCGGCGATACCGCGGTCGTAGTCGCCCTTGCTGGCCCATACGAAGCCTCGCCAATTGAAAGCACTGGCATCCGTCGGGTCGAGCGCGATGGCCTCGTCATAGTCGGCGGCGGCGCGGTCATTGTCGCCCTTGCGAAGCCAGGCCAAGCCACGGCCGGCATAGGCGCCCTCCAACTTTGGATCGAGAGCGATCGCCTGGTCGAAATCGGCAATGGCGCGGTCGTAGTCGCGTTTCATCGACCAAGCCGAGCCTCGGGCGAAAAAGGTGCCTGCCTGCTTTGAATCAAGGGCGATCGCCTGGTCATAGTCGGCTATGGCTCGGTCGAAATCGCCCTTGTCGATTCGAACTGATCCCCGGGTGCGATAGGCGACGGCGAATTTCGGGTCGAGGCTGATCGAGCTATCGAGGTCGCTCAGCGCCCGGTCGAGATCGCCCGTGTTCCACAAGGCGAGGCCCCTGTTGTAATAGGCGCTCGCATCTTTCGGGTCGGCAGCGATGACCCCGTTGTAGTCGGCGATTGCGCCGTCATAGTCGCGCATATTCGAGCGGGCGTTGCCGCGTCGATAGAGTGCGTGCGCATTGTTCGGATCGAGGCGAATCACCGTCTCGTGATCGGCAAGCGCGCGCGCTTCGTCGCCCATGCCGGCCAGGGCGTCGGCCCGACTGTTCAGGCAATCCACGTCCGTTGGCTTGAGCTTGATGGCCCGATCGAAATCGTCGATGGCACGACCGAGTTCGTTCTTGTTGAACCACGCGTTGCCACGGTTGCAATAGGCACCGGCGTCGGCCGGCGTCAGCCTGAGCACCATGCCGAAGTCTGCAATGGCCCGATCGTTCTCACCTTTGTCGGCCCACGTCACGCCGCGGTTGTAGTAGGGGTCGGCGCCGTTCGGGTCGAGATTGATCGCCTCGTCGTAATCGGTGATGGCTCGATCGGGCTCCCCTTTTCCGCGCCAGGCGTTGCCACGGTTGTAGTACGCGTTGGCGAGTTTCGGATCCATCTTGATCGCCTCGCTGTAGTCGGCGATGGCGCGATCGAGGTCGCCTTGCGCCGCGAAGGCAGTACCGCGTATGACAAAAGCGGCCACGTGATTGCCTTTCGTCTCCGATCGATCCTCGATGACCTGTGTGCAGGCGACGATGCGCCGAGCAGGTTCGACAGTCTTGCCGTCGCAGGCCGGATGATCGTCGTACTCATGGATCGCGGCCGAAGACGGCTCCGCAACGACGAGGGACAACAACATCAACGCCAGCATCGGCCGCACAGGCCGCGGCCATCCCCAACAATGAGTCGCCAACCCCGCCATTCCAAATGCCCCCGTGCGCCGCTACGAGCGGTGCCCGCCGCATTCTAGCAAAGACGCCTCAGCGAGCAATCGCTGGTTGCGTCGTTCGATCGCTTGTCAGCCGCGTCTGACCGAGCCTCACTGCCCGGCCTGGTCCGCGTCGGTCAGCGTGCCGAGGAAAGCGACGATGTCGTCGATCTCGGCGTCGGTCAACGCCGGCTTCTCGCCTGGTTTCCTGCCGTTGAAGGGCGGGTCGGTGTTGAGGTTTCCCCAGTAGGCCTTTGGCAGATCGTCGAATTTCTCGACCGTGCCGTCCGCGTTCTTCGGATACCAGCGCCCCGGATCTGTGTCGCGAGTGACGTAGAAGGCGACAGCCTCGCGCAGCGAGTGGACATAGCCGTTGTGGAAGAAGCTTTTGCGCAGCGCGACATTGCGCAGGGTCGGCGTCTTGAACAGGCCGCAATACTCGCTCCGGCCCTTGAAGTCGGCCCGCAGCGGCCCGCACAGCCCGAGATCGAGATAATTGGGATCGGCGTTGGCCGGGATCGCCTGGTTGCGCGGCACGGCGATGGCGATCAGGCCGTAATCGGTGAATTGCGGCGGCTCGCCGTCATTTGCCGGCTCGCTCAGATGGCAGCTCGCGCAATTGCCTTTGTTTGCGTCCTCGAACAGCGCACGGCCGCGCAACTCCTGCGCGGTCAACTGCGCCTTGCCGGCAAGGAAGGCGTCGTAGCGGCTGGAATAGGGGTAGAAGTCGGCGCTGCTCTGCTCGAAGGTGCCGAGCGCCTCGACCGCCGCGTCGAAGGCATCCTGCTGATGGTCGAAAATATCCGCGCCGAACGCCGCCTTGAACGCGTCGGCATAGGGCGCTTTGCGCAAGGCGGTGACCACGGCGGCTTCATCCTTGTTGCCCATCTCGAACGGCGACAGCAGCGGGATCCTCGCCTGGTCCTTGCCGTGGTCGGCGCGCCCGTCCCAAGTCAATCCGCCGGTCGGGCCATTGTCGACGCTTTCGTCGCCCTCGTCCTCGGAATCGTAGAAATGCTCGGTGAAGGCGGGCGCCGCCTGCAGGTAGCGCAGCGACGGCACCGCTCGCAGGCCAGGCCGGTCGAGGTTCGGCCCGCCCATCTCGACCGGCGCGGCGGAGGACGGACCGAAGGCGTGGTTGGGATCGTGGCAGGACGAGCAGGCCTGTCTGCCCGAAGCCGACAGCGATGGGTCGAAGAACATTTTTCGCCCGATCGCTGTCAGTGCTTCGGCGCGTGCGAAGGCTTGCGTGCGCGACATCGGGCCAGGATGGACGCCATCTGCCGGCTGGCCGGCGGCGGGCCAAAGAACAGCGACGGCGAGAGCGGCGTGCGTGGCAAATTTCCGTGGTGTCATGACCCTCAATCCCGTTTCCATTGGCCCAGCAGCGCGGTGCCGCGGATTGTTGACTGGCGGAGGCAAATTGCCAAGCCGGAACGCGGCAGATCAGCCCTTCCACGGACCACCTCGCACGAAGAGAACCGCAGCTGTGCCCTGGATGGTTGCCGAGATAGATTCCCGTCCGCTATCAATGGCCTCCAAACCCGGACGAAGGACTTTCGATGAGCGAGCTGAAGATCAGAACCCGTGCTACCGGCGCCTGCGCCGTGCTGCCGCCGGGCGGCTTGCCGGCGGTGACGACGCCGACCGGCGGCACGGTCGACGTGGTGACTGCGGTCAGCGCGCCGGGCTTCAACCCGCTCGACCTGCTCTATGCCTCCTTGGCCGCCTGCATGGTGCTGAGCGCCCGCATCGCCGCCACCCGCCTCGGCGCCGCCGACCGGCTTGGCGAGGTGAGGGCGGATGTCGGCGGCGAGAAGGCGAAGGACGAGCCGTCGCGGGTGGAAAGGTTCAATATCCGGTTGGAGATTGCCGGCGACCTCGACGCCGCGACCAAGCAGCGCATCGTCGAGGATGCCGAGACGATCTGCACCGTCTCCAACACGCTTCGCGGCGCGCCGGCGCTGCACGCGACGCTGGGGTGAGGGGCCGTGGCGCATCTCTCTGCGATCGACTATGCGACCGCCTCCGACGAAATCCGCGCAGAGCATGACCGGGAGCTTGCGCTGCGCGGCCGCATGACCAACATGAAGCGCATCCTGCTTCACTCCCCGGCCGCGCACCGCATCTACGCCGAATGGTTCACGCTGCGCGATCTCCTGCGTCCTACGCTCGACGACCGGGCGATCTGGCTGTTTTCGAAGGCGATCGCCGAGACGATGCGCGCCGAGGTCCCGGTCACCTTCTTCCGTCGCGCGCTGATCGATTCCGGCCTCGATCCGGACGCGATCGAACCCAGCCCGGACGAAGCGCTGCTGATGTCCTTCGGCAGGGCGCTCGCCGCCGACGCCAATGCCGTTGCCGACGAGACCTGGGCCGCGCTGAAGGCGCGCTACGACGAAACGCTGCTCGTCAACCTCGTCGCCTTCGCCGGCATCATGGTGGCGACCTGCGTCTTCACCAATGGAGTGAAGGTGGATCTCGATCCGGAACTGGAGGGGTACCGCCGGAACGCTTGAGGTGAAGGACCCCGGGGCTGGCCGTTGCCTTGCTCTGCCTGCTGCGCATAGACTGAGGCCGGGAACGGGCGATCGGGGGGACCTCGATGCGTTGGCGTGTGGGCTTGCTTGTGTTGGCAGCAGCGCTGCTGGCCGGATGTGTCGCCAATGATGTCGAGCCCATCAACACCCATGTGACGCAAGTCGGGCCTGGCTCGCCGGACTACATTCCCGATGCTCCCGCCGACGGGTCGACCGTGGTCGCGCTGTCCTTCTCTGGCGGCGGCACGCGCGCCACCGCCTTCAGCTATGGCGTGCTTCAGGCGCTCGACGATGTCACGGTCGGCAGCGGCGGGCGAGCGCATACGCTGATCGACGACGTGCGCGTCGTCGGCGGCGTTTCTGGCGGTGCGGTGACGGCGGCCTATCTCGGCTACAAAGGGCGTGGTTACCGCGAGCTTCGCAAGCGCTTCTTGCTGCGCGATGCCGAGAGCTCGCTGCACACCGCCAAGCTCGCTCCGGCCAATCTGGCGCGGCTGTGGAAAGGCGGCGTCAACGACCGCAGCACCTTTGCTGCGTGGCTGGACAGGAACCTGTTCGACGGTGCCACTTACAGCGCCTTCAGACGTCCCGGCGCCCCGCTGGTCTGGATCCACGCATCCGACATCTACAACGGGACGGCCTTCGGCTTCACCTACGACCGCTTCGCGGCCATCTGCAGCGATCTCGACAAGCTTCGTATCGCCGATGCGGTGGCGGCCTCGGCGGCGTTCCCCGCGGTGTTCGCGCCGGTTGTCGTCTCGACGACCACGCCGACAACCAGATGCAACTACAAGCAGCCGGACTGGATCCAACGCGGTCTCAACGATCCGGAGGCACCGGAACGGGTCAAGGCCGCGGCTCGCGCCATGGAGTCCTACCAGAACAACGACCGCGTCAACTACATCAAGCTGCTCGACGGCGGATTGACCGACAACATCGCGGTGGTCGGCTTCGCGGAATCGCTCGACATCGCCGGCAGTCCGCACAGCCCGTTGTCGCCGCAGGCGGCGGTGAGGATGCGAACGCTGATCATGATCGTTGCCGATGCGGGCCGCAGGAAAGAACCCGACTGGGTCAAGGTCAAGCAGGGACCGGGCCTGGTCGACATGATCGACGCCACCGCCGGCACCTCGATCGCGTCCTCGGTGCGCGACGAATTCGATTCCCTCAAGCTCGAATTCCGGCTGTGGCGCGAAAAGCTGGTCAAATATCGCTGCAGCCTCCCGGCGGCGGTGGTAGCGCGCTACCGCGGCAGCCTGTCCGGCTGGAAGTGCCGCGACGTCCAGATGGTGGTTGAACTGGTCTCCTTCGCCGACCTGCCGCCAGACGAGGCAGCCGCGCTGAACGTCATCCCGACCCGGCTGAGGCTGACGCCGGAGCAGGTCGAGCGGACCATCCAGGCCGGCCGCGACGCGGTGCGCCTCAACCCGCGCCTGCAGCAGGCATTCCGCCGCGCGCAGGGCCGCTCGGGCTTCGTTGCGGCTGGTTCGCCGTAAAGGTCGCGCCATTTCCGCAGGAATCGGGTGGCCGCCGCTTCGCCTCCGCCCCACTTTGATGGCATCAAAGGAGGCGCTCATGACCGTCCATTCCCTCAACACCAAACGCGCCGGACGCTCCGCCGAATCCCGTGTCGCCGCGCAGGACTGGCACGCGCTCGTCTCCGAGCTCAACGCCCAGGGCTGCGCTGTCGTGCCCGGCCTGCTTTCGCCGGAGGAATGCGCCGAAATCGCCGCGCTCTATCCGCACGAAGAACATTTCCGCAGCCATGTGGTGATGGCGCGCCATGGCTTCGGCAGGGGCGAGTACCGCTATTTCCGTTATCCGCTGCCTGATCTGATCGAGGGCCTGCGCACTGCGCTTTATCCACGGCTCGCCGGCGTTGCCAACGACTGGAACGAGAAGATGGGCGCCGCGCTCCGTTACCCTTCCGACCACGCCGCCTTCCTAAAGCGTTGCCACGACGAGGGCCAAACCAAGCCGACGCCGCTTCTGCTGCAATACGGCCCCGGCGACTTCAACTGTCTGCACCAGGATCTCTATGGCGCGCTCGCCTTTCCGCTGCAGGTGGCGATCCTGCTCTCCGAACCCGGCAAGGATTTCACCGGCGGCGAATTCGTGCTGACCGAGCAGCGCCCGCGCATGCAGAGCCGCGCCGAGGTGGTGCCGCTCAAGCGCGGCGACGCGGTGATCTTCGCCGTGCACAACCGGCCCGTGGAGGGCACGCGAGGTTACTATCGCGTCAACCTGCGCCACGGCGTCAGCCGCCTGCGCTCGGGCAGGCGACATACGCTCGGTATCATCTTCCACGACGCGAGGTGACACCCCTCCGAGGCGGCTTTTCTCGGCTTTACGTTCCAGGCCGCCGATAACGGATCGCTTTCGCCCTGCTTAGCGCGTCCATCGTCTCCTCGACGCTGAGGAGGACGGTGGTCTCGCAGGAGCTGAGTGCCCCTCCGGCACCGATGGCGAGCACGACGGACGCCATCGAAACATTGTCCGGCGCCTCCCACAGGTTCCACCCGTCGTGTTCGCCGAACGCGTACCAGAACCCGTGCAGCTTTCCGCCGACCGATTCTATGTATGAGCTGGCTGCCTTGCGGCGATCCTCGGGGTTTTCGATCATTCGCGCCCAGGTCTCGGGCGTGTAGCTGAAGCGCGTCAGGTACATGGCCATGGTTGACCTCCCTTGCCAGAGCCCATCAAGTGGTTGGCTCCAGCACTAAGCGCTCGATCGGCCGGCGACGCCAATCAATTTCACCGCGGCTGGGTTCTGCCTCGAAGGAATAGTCGAGCGCGCGGATGCGGCGCTTCTGCCTCTTCCCTCCGCAGCCTCATTCGCGTATGCCCCGGGCAAATCCCGCCATCTCAGCGCAGTTTCCCGGACCGCCCCATGATCCGTCTCGAAAATATCGGCAAGCAGAACGGCCGTCAGATCGTCTTCATC
>NZ_RZSR01000189.1:0-7842 GCF_004023265.1 Mesorhizobium sp. M1A.F.Ca.IN.020.06.1.1 | reverse complement strand
ATCCTCGGATGCTAAACTGCTTTGCGTTGCAGGTGAGGACACGAAGCCGGCGAAGTGCCCGCTGACCACCCATACATTGGGGCCGTACAACTCTGTCGCTCTTCAGTTTGTCCAAACACCAAGTCGACCAGACGGCAGGCTCAGGAAAAGCTGAACGTCAAGATACGCAATCCAAAGCGGGATGTCTCGTCGCCCAGCTATTTGCGTGGGCGGGATGATGGCGCCCGGCAGGAGCATGGAGTGCGCGGACAGGCCTCAAGATCAGCAGCTTCTGCAGGCGAGCGGCGCCTCTGACGCGCTGAACCTTCGATTGTTGAGGCGTCGAACCGCCAAAGACGTGTGCGGTCAACCGCCTCCGTACATGAGCTTCGGCAGCCAAATGACGATCGAGGGGAACACGATGCACAACCCTACTCCGATTGCCTGCAGGAATAAGAAGGGAACGGCGGATCGGAAGATCGTCGCCATCGATATCTCCGGTGGCGCGACACTCTTCAAGTAAAACAGTGAATAGCCGAACGGTGGGCTCAGGAATGCCATCTGCATGTTGACCATGAAAATGACGCCATACCACAGCGGCACGTCTTCAGGAGCCACACCGGCTAAGCCGAACGTACCGCCGAACTCGAGGGACTTAAGGATGGGCAGAAATATCGGTACGGTGAGAAGGAGAATGCCCACCCAGTCCAGAAACATGCCCAGGACGAACAGGATGATCATCATCAGAACAAGAATGCCGTAAGGCGCGAATCCAGTTCCGAGAATGGATTCGGCGACGAAGTTCTGCCCGCCCTTCAGGATGAAGAAGCCGACGAACATGGTGGCTCCGAAGAATATCCACATCACCATCGCAGTCGCCTTGAGGGTCGCCACGCCGGCTTCCCGGATCGTGTCCCAAGTCAGGCGGCGATGGGCGGCGCAGACGATGAAAGCACCGAATGTGCCGATGCCGGCGGCTTCAACAGGCGTTGCTATGCCAAGGAAGATGACCCCGAGCACAAGCAGGATGAGCAGAATGGGCATGAACGTGCGGCGCAGAAGCCTCAGCTTCTCCCCAAAGCCGATGCGCTCGCTCGGCGGCAAAGCCGGGCCGAGCTTGGGGTTGATGTAGCAGCGCGCCGTGACATAGACGACATACATCCCCGACAGCAGCAGCCCTGGGAATACCGACCCGATCAAAAGCTCGCCTAACGACTGTTGCGCGACGACGGCGTAGACGATCGCCATCACCGAAGGCGGTATGAGGATGCCAAGCGTTCCTCCGGCGAGCAGCGAGCCGCAGGCGAGCTTTGCGTCGTAGTTGCGGCGGAGCATCGCTGGCAGAGCGATCATGCCCATTGTCACTTCCGTCGCACCGACGACCCCAACCATTGCTGCGAGCAGGGTGCACGAGATTATGGTGGCCGAGGCAAGTCCGCCTTTCAGCCCACCCAGCCATTTATAGACGACGTCAAACAGTTCCTCGATGATCCCCGCTTTCTGAAGGATCGCGGCCATGAAGATAAAAAGCGGCACCGCCGAGAGCTGATAATCCGTCATGAAGGGAAAAATCCGCGACGGCAGCATGTTCAGCATGGCCGCATTACCGAATAAGAAGAGGAAGAGAACGGCGAGGCTGCCCGTGCAGAAGGCCATTGGCAGCCCGAGCGATAAAAGAACGCCCAGTCCGCCGAACATGAGGATGCTCAGCCACAGGATTGGAAGCTCGAGACCCATGGCTTAGCGGAGCCTTCTTGTTGCGGTCGCGATGTCACGCATCAGGCGAGACACGCCTTGAAGCAGCAGCAGCGCGGCGCCAACAGGAATCGCCAGCTTCACCGGCCAATATTGAATACCCCACTCGGTGAAAGAACTCTCGCCCACCGCCATCGCGTCGCTGGCAAAACGCCAGCCGGCAACGAGCATTGTACCCACGAACAGGAAAAAGAATGCCGAGGTGATGATATCGCAGATCGCCCGGCCACGCTCGGAGAGGTGGCTGTACACGATGTCGACCCTGACATGGGTCTCATCGCGATAGGCATAGGCCCCAGCCAGCATGTATTGCATGCCGAACATCAGAAACATGCTCTCGTGCACCCAGTTGGTAGGGGAGTTGAAAACGAAGCGGGCGACCACCTCGTAATAGTACGCCATGACCGCGAGGACCGACCAATAGGCGACGAACTCGCCTGTCACTCTTACAAGCCAGTCGACCGGCCTAAATGGCGCAAGAGGCTGTTTGACGGGCGTCGCGGGCACATCGACGACGATCTCATGGTGGGTTGCGGCGCGCCCAGTCTCACGGGCGCGGGCGCGCCGCACAAGACCGGGTATGAGAAGGGCGTCGCCGACAATAATGAGACCGAGCAGAAGTCCCGCAATCCGGCTGATGCTGCTGTCCCACTCGAGCCCGTGAACGGCCGCCGTCAGATTGTTGCGCGCCGCCGCGGCCTCAGCCTCAGCTTTTGCAAGTCGATCGGCAGCCCCCTGCTTGTTGGCTGCCGTATCTGCCTTGGCACGCGGCAACAGTCTCTCGGCGTGCTCGCTCTGGGATCGCGCGAGTGAAACTGCCTCGCGTCCATCGCGCACCTGGGTGCTTGTCCAAAGTACCGCGATGAAGAACGGGATAAAAATGAATCCCCACCTGCTCTTCAGATAGAAGCGGTGCATGCCGAGGAAGCCGGCTGTGACCAGGAACAGATAGGCAAGAAACAGGTTTGGACGGCCGGGATCACGCTGTGCCCGTTCTCGATGGACAAAATGAACGGCGGCCAGCGGAAAGACCGCGAGGGTTAACCAGTAGAGCCAGTGCGGCAGCACAAATGTTAGGGAAGGCATCGGCGAACGCCTGCTGCAGGAGCGAGCGCCCGTCCGGCTCAGGACGGGCGAAAAGAGGGTTCACAGGTTGATGGTCAGCCCCTGGTACATGTCCGGAGTGACATAACCGACTGTCGGGTTCTCCATGACCTCGAGCTGCAACTTGAAGATGCGCGCTGCGTCCTTGTCCTTGTTGGCCCACTCGAACCAGATGGGCACCGCGATTTCCTGGAACTTCTGGAGGTCCTCCGGTCCAAGCCGATTGATTTCAATGCCGGCATCAAGGAATTTTTGCCAAGCCTCCATGTCGGCCTTCTGGATCGAGCCGAAATGGGCATTGGAATAGACTTGGATCTCGTCTTCCACGAACTTCTTGAGGTTGTCCGGGAGTTGGTTCCAGACATTCATGTTGACGGCAAAGTCCATCAGGTCGACGGGCTGGTATACGGACATCAGACCGGCTGGACCCATGGAAATGTACTTGGTCACCTGCTGGAAACCGAGGGCCCAGTTTACGGCCGGACCGGTGTAGTCGGCGGCATCGATCGTGCCCTTTTCCAGCGCGGAGAACACCTCGCCGCCCGGCAGCAACGTCGTCTTGGCACCGGCTTTCGCAAAGGTTTCGGCGATCATGCCGCCCGGTACGCGCAGTTTCAGATCCCTAAAATCCTCGATTGAGCGGATCGGTGTCTTTGAGTGGATGATGTTCGGGCCGTGATGAATGCGGTTGACGTAGTAAAGGCCTTGTTTCGCATAAAGGTCGCGCGCGGCCTGCAGACCACCTTTTGAATAGAAAAAGATATCCCATTCGTGCGGATAGCGTAGCCCCAACGTGTAAGAGGACAGGAACGCCGTAGCGGGAAGCTTGCCGGCCCAATAAAGTGAAAACGAGTTCATCGCTTCCAGTACGCCGTTCTTCACCCCGTCGAGGAGTTCGAAGTCACCAACGATATCCTTTGCCTTGAACGGCTGAAATTCGAGTTGGCCTCCGGTTTTTTCCTTGATGGTGCCACACCAGTTTTGGAAGGTTTCAAGTCCGACCCCCGCCGGCCACGAGGTTTGGATTTTCCAGGTGATTGCGTCTGCGGCTCCGGCCCTTCGAACCCAGGGCGCGGTGACCGCCGTCGCCGTTAGCCCAGCGACAAGTCCACTCGTCTTCAGAAACTTTCGCCTTGATTGGGAACGCGATTCTCCGTCCATTGCTTTCCTCCCTGTTCGGCAAGCGGGCAAATGATGGGCCCGTCGCCGGTCTCAAATCGCAAAATCAATGACGCAAAGGATGTCCCGTTCTTGTGGGACCAGAGCTGCCTCCTTTTTCGCAGTCGTTTCCAGCCGGATGCCAACGCCACAAACGATAGCGACAGGGACCGGCGCAGCCTGTAAATAACATAACGCGGCGCAATCATTTTCAACCACTGCGCGCCCGATCCATAGTATGCCTGTGCGGCTGTAATAAATCCATTGGTGAGTCACGCCCAATGACGCGCTCGGGGCGTCGATCTGATGCTTCAGAATTGGGATTGGGGTAAGAGCCATCGGCTCGTACTGAGCGAGTCCTTGCAGGCCCGCGAGGTCAGTCAGATGTAGGACGCGCGAGTTGCTGGTGATGAGCTGTTCGACACGCAATGCTGAATTGCGCGATTGAGATGGGGCACACTCAGTCCGAGCGCGTCCGCCATGACTTCCCCATGCGGTATAAACCAGCTCTGGCAAATGGCGTTCGGGCGTCTCCCAGCTATTTGCGCAGGCGGGATGATGGCGGCGCCCGGCGGGAGCATGGAGTGCGCGACAGGCCTCAAGATCAGCAGCTTCTGCTGGCGTCCGGTGGATACGGATCGGTCAGTCGACCGTCGCTTGACCCGTTGCCTCCTTAATCTTGTCCAAGACCGCTTCAGGCGCCACGTCGCGCTTCAGCTCCTTCAACTCATTGTCTGCTTCCGTCGGAACATCCAGGCGCTTCGCGATCTCCTCGACCAGTTTGATGAGCTTGGTCGTCTCATGCTCGTTGAGCAGGCTCACCTGCAGATCGAGGTCTGCCCGCGCATCATCCTGGGCGGCCATGCGGTTCTGGTTGATCAGTACGAACGTTGAGAGAAAGATCGCCTCGACCGAGGCGAACATGGCCAGGATAACCAGAGAAGGATCCCAGGGTTTTATAAAGTTCACGATCCCGAAATTTAGGCCGATCCAGCCGCCAAAGAAGGCGAGGTGGATGTAGACGAACATCATGCTGCCGGCAAACCTGCTGATTGCCGCCGCCGCGCGCTGCTCCAGCGATGCTGCCTTGGCATCGCGCTTCCGCCTCTCGACCAGTGCCTCGATGTTCCGCGCCAGGGCAGGGGCGAGGCCTTCCGCCGCCGGCGTGGTCGGAGTGGCGTAGCCCTGGTCCTCTGGGGCGGCTTTGGGATTCATTGTTGTCTCTCCCGTCTAGGCAGCCTAACTCGCTATTTGGCAATTCGCTCCATTTCACCGCTGTCCAGAGTGCCGAACGAGCGCCTTGTCCGACGATCCTGCCCGATGCAACAGCGGTTGCTGCAGACCGGTGCAGGCTCGCTTCGCGTTGAGTTCGCAGGGCAGGACTCTTACTTAAAGGGATGCCCGCGAGCAGAAAAATCGATTCGACTGCACGGCTGGTTGCAGAGTGGCCGCTATCCCCGGCGGCGACGCTTGGATCGTCGGTGCGGGCGAGGGGCATTTTTCTTGAAATGCGCGCTCGCCTTCCGACGGACTTGAGAAGCCTGCTCCATAGCGAGTCCCGGGTGCTTACCTTGCGTCTGCCGGAGGGCTCCCATGCCAATGTTGAGGCCGCATCGGCGATCGTGTCCAAAGCCATGCAGGACATCGAAGACCTGCCCGTCATGCCTCGCGAGGTCGAGGACATTCTGACGATCTCGGCGGGCGAGCGTCACCGCTGGCTCAAGGCCGGCCGCTTGCAGAGCGCCGGGACGCGGACGGTGAAACTGCGTGGCCGCGCGAGGAAGATCACCTTCCACGTTTTTGATCCGCGCCTGATCGAGGATGTGCTCGACCGTGACCTTGTAGCGGTCTGGCGCGAGGAAGACGCTGCGAGAGCCGCCGAGAACCGACGCCGAGCCGCTGCAAAGGCGGCGCTCAAGCGCTCGCAAAAGAGCCGCGGCGCGGCCGCAACCGACGACAGCCAAAGCGAGGCAGTCCACTCCAACCTGCGCGGCTGGGAAGACTTCGAGCGCAACGGGCTCCTCCGCTGAGGTAGGGAGCGCCGTGTCATCTTTTGGGCGGACCGCAGCGCCCTTTGAGGACAGCGATGTCGGCCTCGCGGTCCCCACCGGGCGGCGAGGAGACCGGCGCGCCGACGAGAAACGCGCCAAGCGCGTCACCCGGCGACATATTCACGATACCCTTCGGTGGTGACACTCGGAGCCACGATTCTGTCGGCCTCGCCTCTCGAAGAAGGCTGGCTAAGATAATTGGCGGCAGTGTGGGAAAGAGCGTGACCATAGAGACATGACAAAGCAGAGAATTCTTTTTGATACCGATCCTGGCGTAGATGATGCCCTCGCGCTGCTTTACCTGCACCGTCATCCGAACATCGAACTGCTCGGCATCACAACTGTCTTCGGCAACGCATCGATATCGGTTACAACGCGCAATGCCAGATTCCTCGCCGAGGCTTGGGGGATCAAAGCGCCCGTTCACGCCGGTGCTTCCGTTCCGCTAAACTGGTCCGGGGCGCCGCACCCCTATCCTGTCCATGTTCATGGCGCGAACGGGCTGGGGGATTATCCTATTGCCCAGGAAGCGCGGGAGGAGAAGGACACTGCCGCGCGATTCATCGTCGATACCGTCCGGCAGAATCCGCGTCAGGTGCGGTTGCTTGCTGTCGGAGGCCTGACCAACTTGGCGCGGGCACTGGAGGCCGATCCGGCGATAGCAGATCTGGTGCAGGACGTCGTCGTCATGGGTGGCGCGTTCGAAGTCCCTGGCAATGTGTCGCCCGTTGCCGAGGCCAATATCTATGCAGATCCGAAGGCAGCCGATCGAGTGTTTGCAGCCTCGTGGAAAGTGACCGCGGTTCCGCTCAATCTCACAAATCGAACGGTGATGACGCGACAGGATCTCGCCGCGGCCTCGGAAGGTGCCGATGCCGCCATGCAAATGGTAGCCGCACTGTCCCAAGGCTACATCGACTTCTACCTGCAATGGGGCGAAGCGGGTATGCTTGTGCACGACTGCAGCGCCGCAGTCTACCTGACCGACCCGCACTTATTCGCCACCCGATCCGGTTCGATCGTCGTATTGGAGGACGGCCCGGCGGCAGGTATGACCGTGCAGAGACTGGGCGCCGCCAGTTATTCACCGAACAAATGGGATCAACGTCCAATGCAGTCGGTGTGCGTTGGTGGCGATGCTGCAGGAATCTTGGCGAGGATTTACGCTGTCTGCAGGGGAAGTTTCGCGGAGCCATCCCCAAAAAGCTAAAAAGGCTCGCTCCGGCGAGAGAGCCGCGATGGCGCGCCCGAGCCTGTGGCGCGGCTTCTACCCACAGCCATCCAACGGGTCGGGCTCGAATGGTTCACCAGACGTGCCCGACCCGAAATGGTCCTCGAACGCGATTGCAAACCGATCCGGTCTGTTCAGATCAGGACTTGTTCGTTGTCGACGGTTCGGTATCGGACAGCCTCCGGTGCACCGCCTGCTCGGCTTTGTCGGCAGCGGACTTGACGACATCGCTGACCTTGTCAGCGAGCGTGCCTTCACTCGACGCCTGCCGTCCTGCTTCCTCGCTGGCCGCCTGGTAGGCTTCGGCTGCAACCTGCTTCACCTGGTCGACGCCCTTCTCGAGCGCGTCCTCGGCCCTTTCGCGAAGCTGTTCGCGATAGCCGCCGAGCCGCTCGTCTTCGAGTTGCGTGTGGGGCAGCATCGCGCCGATCGCCGCTCCGATCGCGAGACCGACAGCAGCAACTGCCAGAGGCTGATCCTCCATCAACTGCTGCGCGGAACGAGTGGCCCTCGTCGCCATGTCGGCGGTGGCTGTCGCCGAGTTCGTCAGCGTCTCCGCCGCGC
>NZ_RZSR01000188.1:0-7848 GCF_004023265.1 Mesorhizobium sp. M1A.F.Ca.IN.020.06.1.1 | reverse complement strand
GAACAGCCACAGAAGGAACAGCGCGAAAAGCAGGACGCCGATCGCGGCGATCGAGGGCAGCGCCGGCGAACGGCGCACGTCGAGCGCATTGTGCCAGCGGCTGCTCATGCCGAGCTCGCGCCGGCGGCTGATCTCGTAGAGGCCGATCGCCGCAAAGGGGCCGATCAGCGCGAAGCCCGACATCAGCGGATAGACGAGCTGGATTGCACTCGAGCCGGAGGTCCACCGCGTCAGGATCAGGCCGACGACCGGATAGATCAGGCACAGGAACACGTAGTGCGAGGGCTTGGCCCAGAAATCCTCGGCGCCGAGCCTTAGCGCGTCCCATAGATCCGACGTGGTGATGTGGCGCACCGTGGGCTGCACATGCAGCCCTTGCGCGTCCGCCATGACATGAAAACCAGCCATAACCGTCCTCCGTATCGCTCGGGGGGCGGTCACCGCCTGGGTGGCCCGCCCGTGGCTGCCACTTCTAGAACGCCGGGATGATAACCGATCTCCCGGAGGATGTCGCCGCATAACGCGATTTTCATCGGCTGCCCGGCAAAAGCCACGATCGCCGGTATCAGAGGCCGGATGACCAGCCTGACCACCGATTCCCCCAATCTCGACAGACGCACATTGCTCAAGACCGTCGGCCTTGCGGCGCTTGCCGGCATTGCCGCCTGCACAAGCGTCCCGCTGCCGACCGGCGAAGGCGCCGGCGTGTCGTCTTCCGCCACAGGAACGTTGAGCACAATCCGCACATCGGCCGGACTGCCGGCGCTCATCCCGGACACGCAGCTCGAACAGGCGGCGCTGCAGCAGGCCGGCTACATGGCGTCGCGCGCCCGTATGAGCCACACCACGGGCTGGGGCAAGGATTTCGCCTCGCGCATGAAGGGCAACGGCGTGCGTGGCGCCGCGGGCGAAAACATCGCCGAGGGACGTTTCGACCTGCAAAAGCTGTTCGACATCTGGATGCATTCGGACGGCCACCGGCGCAACATGCTCGACCCGGACTTCAGCCGCTTCGGGTTGGCTTACGTGCGCGACGGCCGCGATCCCAGCCTGCGCTACTGGGCACTGGTGCTGGGCCGTTAAACTCAAGAGCGGCCTCTAGCGAGCGGCTCCGCCACTAGCATATGACCGACTAAGCTCGCCTTTTGACCCGCTCCTGCCTGTCCGGTTTCGGGTGGTAGCATTCGGAAAGCGGACACACTCGTTGACTGGTGCGACCGCTAAAATGCCGTTTGCCGGACACGGCGAGGATGCCGAGGGCCTCTGGTATATCGATGTGATGAATCGTTTCGCGCTCGTGTCGACAGGATTCAATGATCTCGGCCGGCGGTGACAACGACAAGCATTGCGTTGCGCTCTATGCGCCCGACGCCCGCTCTCTAGAACGACGACAGCCCCGAGACGAAGACACGGAAGGCCGGTACCCAACCTGCGGATGAGAGTCTGATCAACCGTCGTCTCTAGTTCCGCTCCCAGCCCTGTGCAGCTTCAGCCCAACTGCATGGCAAACCTGCCAAGCAGGCGAGCCTTCTTGCCTTCAACCTTGACAGGGAACATGAGAGACTAGTCGTTTAGCTTTCCGCCACGGTGTCCCATCGTCATCTTGGATGCGTACATCGTCGGTGAACGCTTGCCTGGAAGGTTCGCCTCGAGGACGATCTGCTCGACGAACCCCTGGTTCATTTCGAATTCGACGCATTGGTTGAGTTTGTCCACGATCCAGACCGCGTAGCCCTCTAGCTGCTTCTTGTCATATCCGGAGTCATCGTCGGGAATCTTTGGTTCCGGAGCTGCTGGAATCAGCATGATCTTGGGTTTTGGCAAATCATACGTGTGCCCTTCATATGCGTAACCGAATATCACCCCGGAGGTGAATTCCGTCTTGGGCACCGATGGCTTAACGTCGATTGCGCCGATCATGACCATGTAGTTGGCTATTATCGAATTGACAAAAACGTATGAACTATTGGTTGCATTGATATCAAATATATCTTTCAGAACTGTCATTGTGTCATCGCTTGCAGGGGGATCAATTCCGATTCTAGCGCCAACAAGGGCAAATTGATTATTTAAGATTGCAGTATTTATCTCTGCTATATCATTTCTTGTTTTCAATCGCGGCAAGCCAGGTATTCCATACAAGCGTACTTGCGTGGCATTGAATGCACTGTGGGGATCACGCGTAGTGTAGGTTGGTCTGTGATAATCGTCGCTCATTTTACTCCCTCCTTTTTTGTTGCAGTCGATCAGTTCATAGAATCTCCCGCCATCTGAAGTTTTCTCCAAACTTTTCCGCAAGCGCGGGTGCCACCCGGTCGCTGACATCGACCAGCGTGGCAGCGGCATTCTCAAAGGTCAGGTCATCTGCATCGAGGCGCGGCCATGCCTGAGCAAGTGCGAGGGCGACTTCGTCCCTTGCTCTGATCAGCATGCTTTTGAACATGAAGGGCCGAGCGCGAAAGGCGCGGGACGTGAAATCCGAGATGCGCTGCATATCGGACTGGTCGACATCCTTGATATCATCCCCAGCAGCCGCTCGTCGGCCAACCCCTCGTGCACCAATGCCGCGTGGTAGACGTCGACGATCGTGTCGAACACAGCTCCCGTGAACGGGCGTGACCTGTCGTGGATTTCGGCCGTCACCTCCGACATGCGGCGTGCATTGCTGGCGAGGCGGATCTGCCGATCGCCAGTCAGTTCGGCAATCCGGCTCAATTCATTGAGAACAAGCAGGTTGCCATCGCAGTGCCGCAGCAGACGGTCCATGCCGCTGTCGAAATTCAGGAAGGACAAGAGGGAGACCAGATCCGAGTTGGCTTCGTGGAACGGTCCGAAATCGCCTTGAGTCAGGCCGCCTGCTGGTGTCCCGAACAGCGAAAACAAGATCGCGTGGCCGACCTCATGTGCGATCACATCGAAGTTGAGCGCATAGGGGTACCTGCCTCCGTCGATGCCGCGCTCTCGGCCGAGTTCCAGATAGCCATAGCCCGATTGCGCATTTTCCCAGTCAACGAAGGGGATGATTTCGAGCCGCTCGTACGTCTCGGCAAAATACCAGACAATCGGTTTGCCGAGGTAGCTTTCCCAGATGTCCAGCACGCGGCTGACCGAGGCGAAAGCGTGCGCAGAAAGGAACTGGCGCGAGGTCAGGGAAAGCTGATCGAAATGGCCGTCAAAGCCAGCCTCGGCAGGCGGAAAGATTTCGCCGACAAACGGTGGCAGATAAGGGTAGTCGTAAGGCTCCTTGTCGAGGAGCGGATCGCGAACGTAGATGCGGTGATCTTCCGGGCCGGAGCGGATCAGATCGGGTGGAGTAGAAATCCATACTGTTTCGGGTGTTCCGTAACCCGAAAGGTGAGGGACCTGCGGGTAGACCAGGAACCGCGTTCCCAGCAACGGATCTTGCGCAACGGCACGATCGACCGCGTCCAATTGCTTGGCCCCCTCTGACACTACCACGCTATCACGGCCCTTACGTTGCGTAAATTGTCGGCCGCCAAGAGGTCAGGGCCTATAGCGCCAGCCCCGCATCATGCATATCCTTGGAGAAGGCCGAGGTTAGCTGTAATTTCGGCATCGGGTGTGCTTTTTCAAATGCTTGCTCCCGCAAAACTTCAAGTGCCCGCAGGGCATCTTGCTTCTTTTGCTGGACGAAAACCGCGCTTAGCTCCCTGCACAATTTCTCGACGTCGTACTTGCCGTCGTGCGCATCCCGGACCATCCGTGCCAGGGTGCGCTGGCGAAAGTTAACGGCCTGTGCCGCACCCTCGAGCCTCGCCCGCTGTTCGGGTGAAATCACGCCGCGCCGGAAAGCAGCGCGAAGGGTCCGGCGCAGATCAATCAGCGCATGCGTCAATTGAGCGAAATTCACCTCGGCCGGTCCATGCAATACTGCTACTGCGTCGTCGGGTGCAAAGGCGAAGCGGCGATACCATCTGTAGATTAGCCCGACGCCTTGCATATGGGGGAACAGCTCGGCTGCTCGAAGGGCACCCATGCTTGCCGCGCCGAAGACATGAATGCCGCGGCTGAGGGCCCACAGGATTTCCTTGTGCCGAACCGCCGGCTCGGCCTGAAAACCGCCGTCTATGACAAGGATCGCACTCGGGTCGAAATGCTGCACGGCCGAAACGATCGAGCCTTGCACGGCCGGGGGAAGGCATACCGCATCGACGACCTTCAACGCGTCGGCATGGGACACGGTAGGGCCGGTGAAGACGAGTTTCGGGCGCATAATCTCTACCCCTGCAAAAGCGGCTGCAAGGCAGGGATGACGATCCTGACAACCGACAGGGCGTCGAGCGGTCGCGTTCCCACCCGGATTAGGTGAACCGCCTCGAACCCTCTTTCTTCGAGAATTGCCAAGAGGACCGAGAGCCCGTCCGATGCCGTGTTGAACTTCTGCTCGGCGAGAGCGCGGAAATCCACGCTGCGCGGGCCATCGCGGAGGAGCCGGCGATGCGCTGCGATCATCTGCCGATCCGGGTATTTCGGATAGAACGCGCGCGTCAGGTCATCGCGCGCGCCCGAGATCGCCGCCAGACGGGCCTGGGCCGCTTCGTAGATGGCGTGTGCCGCCGCGCCGGCGAGACTGAAACCGGCAGCCGAGCCATCAGCCGGATGATCCAAAAGGACCGTTTCCGTCGGTTCGTCTTCCAGCAGATGGCACCACACCACCGGGATGCCCAACGGCGACAAAGCTTGCCAAAGGCCGACCAGCACGTTCTTGGCCGCCAAAGTTTCCAGGAGATCGCGGAGCGACGGATCGTCGATCGTCTCGGGATCGATGCGTTGACGATGGAAAAACCCGTGGGTCCGGTATGCCGTGGCGATCGCGTCGCGTTCGATGCATTCAAGCATGCCATGAACGATGGCATCCGTCTCCTCGAAGCCTGCGGCCAAACCGCTCGTCGATGCCGCGAAAATGCCGTCGTGGGGCAGTGACGGCAACACATAGGCGGTGTGCGCGAGCTCGAACGGGACCAGGTCGCGTCTGCCGGTAAGAAGATTGTCTGCGGCTACCCACGTCGTTTCCCTGCCGCGCCATCCGGGCGCGGTGCCTCCCTGGAGATGCCTTTCGAAACGATCCGGCGGAATGCGCAATTGATCGGCGCAGCCGACGACTGTGTCGAAATTCGCCACCTGCTCTGCAAAGAAGCTCTCGGCCGATTCCAGCATGGCCGATATCGCGGCTTGCGCCAAGGTGGCGCCCTTGCCTTGCGCGACCGCGTTGGAGAGCGAGAAAGGTCTTGTCACCTGCACGACCGGGATGCCGAGTTGGTCGAGCCCGGTAATGTCGGCGATCCGCGTGATGCCCAGGCCTTCGCGCATCTTCATCAGCCTCGCCAGCGCCTCGTCGGGCGGCGGACCCAGGCGTTTATATCGCTCCAGCATCGCGGATGCTCTTGCAGGGCCGGCTAGTGCCGAACGGCCGATTCGGGATTGACGATCAGCGCGGCGCCCGGCTCGAGAGCGGATTTCGCACGTTCGACCCGATCGCGATAGCGCGACAACAGTTCAGGTGCCAGGCCTGATGATTGAAGGGTCTGGTATGTACTGACGAGGAAAGGCACGGCGCTTTGCTCCGCGGCTATGGCGATGCTCTTTTCGAGGGCAGCGATTACGTCCGCCTCCGCATCGCCCTGGAGAAGAAGTAGCTCCGCCTTTCGCCTATAGAGTTCTGCCAGCCAGAAGCGGCTGCCGCCGGCCTCGGCCTGCGCCACAGCCGAGCCCAGCAGAGCGAGCGCCTCATCAACCTCGGCAGTTCGTGTCAAAAGCTCTGCCAGCATGCCGCAATAGACCGGCTCGTCCTCAGGCGTCTGGAACTCGCCATGCAGGCCAAGGCCTTGCCGCATTTTTTCCCTGCCGCTCTCGACCTTGCCGGCGTTGCCGTCGCACCAGCCTTCGAAGATTTGCGCTGCGGCGGCGAGCGCGGGCATATTGTGGTGCTCCGTCAAGTGGCGCAGATCCGCTATCACGCTTCGCAGCATCGAAAAATCGCGACGATAGCAATGCAGCATCGCCTCGTTGAGGTAGGCATGCGCGATGCTGCCGGCATGTCCGGTTTGCTGCGCCCAGCTCTTAGCTTCCGACATCGAATGGATCGAGCTCGCCGGCTTTCCGACGAACCACATCGACAAGGCGCGGTGGGCGAGCCCGCAGACCCTCGCGTCATGCCCGCCGAACAACGCAGCATTGGCTTTGCCCTGGCCGTGCTCATAGAGCGACAGTCCGGCGTCGACGGCCGCGATGCAGCGGTAGTGGCGGCCAAGATTGAAGTCGATTGCCCACACGCAATGCCTGGCCTGGAGTTGCACTTCGGCATCCTTGACATCCCTGAGATCGCTGAGCACGACTTCCGCGCGCTCACCGTCCATGACAGTATCTGTGAACCACCAGCCCCAGTAGATCGGGAACCACTTGGCCCGCTCGGCCACCGGCCGCCGCCGGGCGATCACCACGCCGTCCTCGTACAATTTGCGGGCGGGCGCTGAGTTCGGACCTTCGACAGCGGTCAGGATGGGACCGAGCACGATCATTGCCGATAGCCGCAGCGCGTCTCGCGTGTCGGCTGCCGCAACGCGCTCGCAGAGCGCCAATGCATGCTCGAGTATCTGCCTCGCTTCCGCCATTGCCGAGCGGGACGAGCTTTCCGTGCCTGCGATCACGAACTGAGCGATCGCGTCCTCCACAAGGCCTGCGCGCTCGGCGTGCTCGGCGACCTCGGCGGTGCCCAGCCACCCGGCCAGGTTTCGGTTGCGGCTCACCGCGGTAAACAGGCGGCGATGCAAGGCCTGCCGTCTCTTGCGCAGTGTTGCGTTGTAGATCGTCTCCTGGATAAGCGCATGGCGCACGCCATAGACCGGAACGCCGGAAGGCCGCACGCGGATCAGGAACCCGGCCTCACTCAGCGAGTCCAGCGCGTTTGCGATGATTTCGTCGTCGAGCTCCGGCACCAGCGCGCGCAGCAATTCCTGATTGAAACGATTGCCCGCGACGGCCGCGGCTCGCGCGACTTCGCGTGCCGGCCCCAGCGTTTCGAGCCTGGCCTCGATTACGCTTTCGAACACCGAGGCATGACTGCGCGTCGCGGTCTGCGCCAGCCGATCTGTTGCCGAGGCCGCGTTCTCGGTCATCCACTGGCAGATTTCCTCGATGAACAGCGGGACGCCTCCGGTCACGCGTTCCACCACGTCGAGCAATTCCGGGGAAGTTGACGGCTTGCCTTGCGGCCACATCGCCGCGATCGCCAGCCGCGTTTGCTCGCGGTTGAGCGGCTTTAGCGAGATTTGCCTAGGATTCGATGCTGCCAGCCAGCTCCCGGATTCAAGGCGCGTGGTCGCGATGACAAGCGCCGGGAAGTGACGGGTCGACTGTGCAAGCTCAGCCAACAATTGTCTCGACGTCAGGTCGATCCAATGGATGTCCTCGACCACCAGGAGGATCGGCCCGCTGGCGCACAAGGCTTCGAGCGAGTGGCGAACCGCCCAATTGGCTTTCGCGCGCATCGCCTCGGCGTCGATCTCCTTGAGCATCGGATCGGCTCCCGCAGCGCCGAGCAGGAACGAGAAGATGTCGATGATTTCGGGATCGCGGACGTCATGATGGCGAAATGCCTCCGCCACGGCGGCAGCGCTCAGCTGTCCTTCGTTGCCGGCGAGATCGCCGCGTACGTTCTGTAGCAGCGGATGCAGCGCCGAGTGCAAGCCGCCGGGCGTGCACTGGAAGAACAGCAGTTTCGCGCGCTGGTGACGCGTGCGCCGGCGCACTTCGTGAAGAATGCGCGACTTGCCGATTCCGGCCTCGCCCTCGATCACCACCACGCCGCCGTTTCCCGCAACGGCGCTG
>NZ_RZSR01000187.1:0-7849 GCF_004023265.1 Mesorhizobium sp. M1A.F.Ca.IN.020.06.1.1 | reverse complement strand
ACCGGGTGGCGGCCGCCGGCAATCTCGAAGGCGAGGCTGGAATCCACGACCGGCCGGCACCAGCCCTCGCTTTCGGACAGCAGCGCCAAGGCCGACGATACGTCGAGGACTGCAAGTGCCTCGGCCCCGGCGCGGATGCTGTCGGCCTCGCTCACCACTTCCGCCGTCAGCCGGTCGAAGGTGGCAAGCTCGATGCTCAGCGCCTTATCGGCGGCATTGGCGATCTTCGATTCCAGCTCCGCCAGTTCCGTCGTGGTGAAGCGCATGGCGTTGGCCATGGTCTGGCGATGGATGAAGCGCGCCTTCGCAGCGTCGCTGCCGGTCATGATCGAATGATGGTTGGCCGTCACCTCGATATAGTAGCCGAGCACATTGTTGTGCCGGATCTTCAGCGAGCGGATGCCGGTCTCTTCGATCAATGAGCGCTCCAGCCCGGCGATCACCTTTCGCGACTCATCGCGCAACGCCCGCATCTCGTCGAGTTCGGCATTGTAGCCTGATCGCACGAAGCCGCCGTCGCGCCTGATGAGCGGCAATTCGTCGTCGAGCGCCTCGCCGAGATGGCGGGCGAGCGCCTTGGGCAAGCCATGGATCGCCGCGAGCGCCGCGGCGAGTTCGGCGGGGAGCGCCGTCGTCGCAAACAGTGCGGCGATCGCGCCCGCGGCCTCGAAGCCGGCGCTGAGCGCGCCAAGGTCGCGCGGGCCGCCGCGGTGGAGCGCCAGCCTGGAGAGCGCCCTCGGCATGTCGGCGACACTTTTCAGGCTCGTTCGCAATCCCTGGCAAAGCCGCGCTTCGGCGCGAAAGAACGACACCGAATCCAGCCTAGCGGAAATCAATGCCGGGTCGGTCAGCGGCGCCATCAGCCGGTCGGCGAGCAGTCTCGCCCCGCCCCCGGTCACGGTCCGGTCGATCGCCTTGAACAGCGAGCCCTCGCGGCTGCCGGATAGCGTGCGCAGGAGTTCCAGATTGGCGCGCGTCGCCGGGTCGATGAAAAGCGTCGAGCCGTTCTCCTCGCGCTCGGGCCGCGACAGCGGCGGCCGTTCGGCCTTCTGCGTCTTCTCGACATAGGCGATGGCGCCCGAGATCGCCGACAGCTCGGCACGCGAAAAAGTGCCGAAACTGTCCGGGGTCGCCACCTCGAAGAAGCGGGCTATGCGGCCCGTGGCCGATGCCGAATCGAACAAAGATGGCGGCTGCGGGTTGGCGATCCGGCCGAGCACGTCGAAGACCGGCCGCAGCTCCGCGTCATGGAACACCGGCTCGGCGACGATCAGCTCGCGCGGATCGACGCGGAAAATGTCGGCAAGCAGCCGTTCGGCCGAGGTTTCAGCCACCCGAAACGCGCCCGTCGAGATGTCGATCCAGGCAAGCGCGAAACTGCCTTGGCTGGCTGCATTGCCGCCCTTCACTCGCCCCAGCGCCATCAGGAAGCTCGACTCCGAGGGTGCAAGCAGCTTGTCCTCGGTGATGGTGCCCGGCGTGACCAGCCGCACCACGTCGCGGCGCACCACCGATTTCGAGCCACGCTTCTTGGCTTCCGCCGGGTCCTCGATCTGCTCGCACACGGCAACGCGGAAGCCCTGCGCGATCAGCTTCTGCAGATAATCGTCCGCCGCATGCACCGGCACGCCGCACATCGGGATGTCGTGGCCCTGGTGCTTGCCGCGCCGCGTGAGCACGATGCCGAGCGCCTGGCTCGCCTTTTCGGCGTCGTCGAAGAACAGCTCGTAGAAATCGCCCATGCGGTAGAACAGAAGCGAATCCGGGTTCGCCGCCTTGATCTCGATATACTGCTCCATCATCGGTGTGACGCCGCCCATGGTGGGCGCCGGCGTCGTCGTTTCCTGGGCGTCGGTATCGGTCGGCATGTGCATGTTCATGCCCGAACGCTAGCAGATGTGGCAGGGCGGTTTAATGCCGGAGGCTCGAAAAGCAGGGGAAAGCGCGAGCCATGCTGCCAGCTCGCCGTCAATCGGTCCGCCGCATTGCCGGCCTTCTGTGTTGAAGCAGCTTCGCCCGGCTTGTCGGTTTACAGTCGCCGCGTGTAGCCTTAATCGGTGGGAACCATAAGCAAGCAGCCGTCCCAAGCGGTGCCGCACAGGCGAGGAAATCAAAAGCATCATGGCCAGGAAAACCGAAAGCAGCGGGCCCTCCGTCAGCGCGCAGGAGGCGCTCGAATTCCACGCCATGGGTCGGCCGGGCAAGCTGGAGATCGTCGCCACCAAGCCGATGGCCACGCAACGCGATCTGAGCCTCGCCTATTCGCCGGGCGTCGCCGTTCCTGTGCGCGCAATCGCGGAGGATCCAAGCCGCGCCTTCGACTATACGACGCGCGGCAACATGGTCGCCGTCATCTCCAATGGCACCGCAATCCTCGGTCTTGGCAATCTCGGCGCCCTGGCTTCGAAGCCGGTCATGGAAGGCAAGTCGGTGCTGTTCAAGCGCTTCGCCGATGTCGATTCGATCGACCTCGAGGTGGCCACCGAGGACGCCGACGAATTCATCAACTGCGTGCGCTTCCTCGGACCTTCCTTCGGCGGCATCAATCTCGAGGACATCAAGGCGCCGGAATGCTTCATCATCGAGCAGCGGCTCCGCGAGTTGATGGACATCCCCGTCTTCCACGACGACCAGCACGGCACCGCCATCATCTCGGCCGCCGGGCTGATCAACGCGCTGGAGATCACCGGCCGCGACATGAAGACCACCAAAATGGTCTGCAACGGCGCGGGCGCAGCGGGCATCGCCTGTATCGAATTGATGAAGGCGATGGGTTTTTCGCCGGAAAATATCATCCTGTGCGATACCAAGGGCGTGGTCTTCCAGGGCCGCGCCGAAGGCATGAACCAGTGGAAGTCGGCGCATGCGGTCAAGACCGAGGCGCGCTCCCTCGCCGAGGCGCTTGACGGCTGCGACGTCTTTCTCGGGCTCTCCGCCAAGGGCGCGCTGACCCCCGCCATGGTGCAGTCGATGGCCAAGAACCCGATTATCTTCGCGATGGCCAATCCGGATCCGGAGATCACGCCCGAGGAAGTGGGCGAGATCCGCACCGACGCCATCATGGCCACCGGCCGCTCGGATTACCCGAACCAGGTCAACAATGTGCTGGGCTTTCCCTACATCTTCCGCGGCGCGCTGGATGTTAGGGCCACCACCATCAATGACGAGATGAAAATCGCCGCCGCACGCGCCCTCGCCGAGCTGGCGCGCCAGGACGTGCCCGACGACGTCGCCGCCGCCTATCAGGGCAACCGGCCGAAATTCGGCCCCAACTACATCATCCCGGTGCCCTTCGATCCGCGCCTGATCTCGGCGATCCCGCTTGCCGTGGCCAGGGCCGCGATGGAGTCCGGCGTCGCCCGCAAGCCGATCCTCGATCTCGACCGCTACGCGCATGAGCTCTCCGCCCGCCGCGATCCGATCGCCTCGACCTTGCAGCGCATCTACGACCGCGTCCGCCGCCAGCCCAAGCGCATCGTCTTCGCCGAAGGCGAGGAGGAGCAGGTGATGCGCGCCGCCGTCTCCTATGTGAACCAGAGGCTGGGCACGGCGATCCTGCTCGGCCGCGACGACGTCATCAAGGAGAATGCCCGCAACGCCGGCATCGAACTCAACAAGCAAGGCCTCGAGATCATCAATGCCAGGCTGTCGCGCCGCAATGGGATCTACACCGACTATCTCTACGAACGCATGCAGCGCAAGGGCTACCTGTTCCGCGACTGTCAGCGCCTGATCAACAACGACCGCAACCATTTCGCCGCCTGCATGGTGGCGCTGGGCGACGCCGACGGCATCGTCACCGGCGTGACCCGCAACTATTCCACCGCGCTCGACGACGTGCGCCGCGTCATCGACGCCAAGCCAGGCCACCGCGTGATCGGCGTTTCGATCGTGCTGGCAAGGGGTCGCACCGTGCTGGTTGCCGACACCGCCGTGCACGACATGCCGAATGCCGAGCAGATCGCCGACATCGCCGAGGAGGCGGCCGGCTTTGCCCGCCGCATGGGCTACGAGCCGAGGATTGCCATGCTCGCCTACTCCACCTTCGGTCATCCGCAGGGCGAGCGCTCCGAGCGGGTGCAGGAGGCGGTGCGCATCCTCGACAAGCGCCGCGTCGACTTCGAATATGACGGCGAGATGGCCGCCGACGTGGCGCTGAACCCGCGCGCCATGGCGCAGTACCCGTTCATCAGGCTGACCGGTTCGGCCAATGTGCTGGTCATGCCCGCCTTCCACTCGGCCTCGATCTCGACCAAGATGCTGCAGGAACTCGGCGGCTCGACCGTCATCGGCCCGCTGCTGGTCGGTCTGAACAAGCCGGTGCAGATCGTCTCGCTCAACGCCAAGGACTCAGACATCGTCAACATGGCGGCGATCGCGGCCTATACGGCGGGGAATTGACGGGCGGCCGCCGCGCCCCGCCCTTTGCCGAACTCAAAAGCAAAAAGGCCCGTGGCGATGCCGCGGGCCTTTCTGTTTGGGTCGCAGCTTTCGATCAGAAATTGCGCTGGAAGCGGACGATGCCGCCGACGCTGTCCTTCTTGTCGGCCTTGGTCCAGTTGCCGAACGGAGTGCCGTCGTAGAAGTGGCCGAAGTGGTTCCAGTCGACTTCGGTCGTGATCGTGTAGCCCGGCACGATGGTGTAGGCGACGTTCGCCGCCAAAGCGTAGTTCTTGTCGTCGTCGGCCGAAGCCTGGAGATTGAACGCCGTCTTGTCGTTGAACTTGTAGGTGCCGCCGCCCCAGACGGCCCAATTGCCGCCCCACGGCTTGTATAAGCCGCGACCGCTGGCATCGATGGCGTTGCCGGCATTGTCATTGAGGTTGTCGTCGGTGCCGTAGCCGCCCATGACGAACAAAGTCAGTTCCTTGCTGACATTGACGTCCAAGCGAACCTTGCCGGCGACTTCCTCGTAATTGCTGTCATAGGCGACGACGCCGGTGATCGCACCCCAGTCGCCCTTGTACTTCAAGCCGCCGACGACGTGAGGAACGTAGCTGTCGATCGTGCCGGTCACGCCGGAGCCCTCTTCGAGCGAGATGACGCCCGAGAAGCCGCCGTCCACATCGAAGTAGTAGCTGACGACGTTGGTGTCCTTGACGCCGTACGGAATGATCGTGTCCTGGATGACATTGCCCGCGTAACCGATGAACTGGTCATAAGGCGTTTCGTCCTTACCGACGCGCAGGCCGCCGAGCTGGATCCAGGCGAAATGCAGGTCGGGCGCCTTGTTGGCAGCGGGGTTGGTGTCAACCTCACCGTTGGAGGTGACCAGGTTCTTGTCACCGAAGTTGAAGCGCGTTTCGGTGTAGGTCTTCAACGTGCCGAGCTCTCGCGCAGCATTTCGATGGGGACGCGGCCATCCAGTTCGGGGCAGGGATGAGCGAGCCAGAACCAGGCCAATCTCGGATTGGTGATGGCCGCCAACACCTCGCTTATGCCGGGGGCCGGCCTGCCGTCGATGAACTGGGCGAGCGGGAAGACATGCTTGCGGCCGCCTTTGCGCAGCGCGACGACCTCAGCGCGCCTTTGCCAGCGGTGCAGCGTCGAGCGAGGTATACGGAACTTCTCTTCCAGATAGGTCGACCCGGCGACCTCGCCGGCCCAGTCTTCGATCAGCATCGACTGCAGCTCGGAGACCCGCTCGGCAAAGGGCCGCGGGATGGGCTTGCCGGCCCCGATCTTCGGATTTTCGTCCCTGCTGCCTGCGTCGCGCGGCTCGGCGCGCGCGATCTTCTCCGCCATCGCGCGGAAGAATTCGGAGGCGAGCCCGGTCCAGCTGCCCTTGAAGGAGGTGATGGCAAGCCGCTGCGCCTGCGGCAGGAACGGAAGGGCGGCGGCAACACCGCCGGCCATCGCGGTGGCGCAGATCAGCGCCTCCGCGTCCTTTAGGACGCCATGCTGCATCAAAGCCTGTCGCACAGCCTCGGCCACAAGTCCGGCCAAGGCGTCTTGCGAAGTTCCTTCAGGCGGATTCTGAAATCTGGTCATGCATCTGTCTTGCGGGGCCGCGCTTCTCCCAAACTGGGCCGTCGTTGAACGGCTACAGCGGAAAGCGGCTATCGCAATGGTGACGGACGCAGCGACCGTGAAGGTTGCTGTCTTGCATTTTTGACACCCCAACTGCTGCGGGCGCCCGAAATGTCAGTCGCGGAACGCCCAATGTGCCTCTAGGAGCGATCTATGACAGCGGCGCGACAGCCGGGTTCATTTGGCGCCCGACCGGGATGACGCCGCGGAACTAAAGCAGGCCCGCCTGTTCCGCTTCGCGGCGCAGATTCTGGCGCGGTCGCGGGCCGATCTGCTGGATCACCAGCCCGGCCGCCAGCGAGCCGAGGTCGCCGCACCCCTGGAGGCTGCGTCCGGTCGTGTATCCATAGAGGAAACCGGCGGCATAAAGGTCGCCCGCGCCGGTCGTGTCGACCAGTTCCTTGATTGTGGTCGCATGAATAGTGACGGTCTCGTCGCCGCGCACGATCACCGAGCCCTTTTCCGAGCGAGTAACGGCGGCGATCTTGCAATCTTTGCGTATCGCCGCCAGCGCGTCCTCGAAGGAAGCGGTCTGGTAGAGCGACTTGATCTCGTGGCTGTTGGCGAAGACGATGTCGACCGTGCCGGAGCGCATCAGATCGAGGAACTCGTCGCGGTAGCGGTCGACGCAGAAAGAATCCGACAGCGTCATCGACACTTCGCGCCCCGCCGCATGCGCCAGCCTCGCGGTCTGCCGGATCGCTTCCTTGGCGCGCGGCGGATCCCACAGATAACCCTCGAAATAGGTGACCTTGGCGCCGGCCGCCTTGTCGGCCTCGACGTCCTCCGGCCCCAGCTCGACGCAGGCGCCGAGATAGGTGTTCATCGAGCGCTCGCCGTCGGGCGTGACGAAGATCATCGAGCGCGCCGTCGGCGGCTCGCCTTGCAGTGGCTTGGTGTCGAAGGCCACGCCCTGGGCGCGGATATCATGGCTGTAGATGTCGCCGAGCGCATCGTTCGACACCTTGCCGAAAAAGGCGGCGCGGCCGCCGAAGCTCGCCACGCCCGCCGCCGTGTTGCCGGCGCTACCGCCTGAAGCTTCGATCGCCGGTCCCATGCGGCTGTAGAGGAGCTCCGCGCGCCTGGTGTCGATGAGGTTCATCGCGCCCTTGATGATGCCGTTGGTTTCCAGAAAGGCCTCGTCGCATTGCGCGATGATGTCGACAATGGCATTGCCGATGCAAAGCACGTCATATTCCGGCATCAATGTCTCCGCCAACGACTGTCCGGCTTTCTGCCACGCCGGCCGCGCGCGGGTCTAGCGGCTCGCAGCCGCTTTGCCTACCCCGAAAATCGGCACCGGTTTCCGCTTCGCCGACTTCCGGCCCGGTTGCTGCGGCAGCCGTCGCGCCGAACTGGACCATATCGTTAGAGGCGACGGCGGCTATGGTTGGAGCGTCATCGAAACATCTAAGCCGCGGTGTGAGCTAGAACGGGCCGTCGAAACAGGCTGAAAGCGCGAAATCCCATGTCCGATAAGACCGAGATGACGACCGAGCTGGCGCTGCTTGGCCTGCTGGCGGTGTTGTGGGGTGCCTCCTACACCTTCATCAAGATCGGCGTCGAGACGATCCCGCCAGTGACCTTCATCGCCGGGCGCACGCTGATCGCCGGCGGCATTCTGCTTGGCCTCATCCGCTGGCGCGGCCTTGTCATGCCGCGGGAGGTGGTCATGTGGCGGCGCTTCATGTTCCAGGCCTGCCTCAACAGCGTCATCCCGTTCACGCTGATCGCCGCCGCCGAACGTTCGATCGACGCCGGCCTTGCCACGATCCTCAACGCGACGTCGCCGATCTTCACCTTTCTGCTGACGGCGCTG
>NZ_RZSR01001865.1:0-280 GCF_004023265.1 Mesorhizobium sp. M1A.F.Ca.IN.020.06.1.1 | reverse complement strand
CTGCCATCCATCGGTCCAGAAATTTCAAAGCGCGCGCGCTCATGCGGGGGAAAAGCCGGCCGCGATCTTAGGTTGCTTACTTGTACGGCAGCATCACACGCAAGAGCCCGGTCGTGAGGGACGAGCGCCATCCCGTTGGGGTGACGGGTATCATCTTTTGACCGGTATCCTTCGGGTCGCCGCTTCGCCCAGGAACAAAGCTTCCTGGATCTCTGTTCAGATACGGGATGAATAGAGCAGAGGTCGCACATGAAGGTCTATCGGGTGGAAGAGATGGATG
>NZ_RZSR01001864.1:0-378 GCF_004023265.1 Mesorhizobium sp. M1A.F.Ca.IN.020.06.1.1 | reverse complement strand
TGGCTATAGTGTTTGAAAAGGATAACATTCCAGAGGGGACAATAGCGGCTAAACGGATTGTGGAGCAAGCTTTACTTAAAAAGTGTATAGGTTTTAAGGAACCGCCAAAAGCACATACCAACTGTGTGAGGATTGTATATAAGGATGGGTATCATATAGACTTTGCGGTGTACAGACGTTATAAACAGAATGAGAGTGATGACGAGTATACTTACGAACACTGCGGAAGTGAGTGGAGAGAACGAGATCCAAGAAAAATAACAAAATGGTTTGTGGATCAAAACAAAAATGAACATAACTATAAGCTGCGTGAGGTAGTTCGGTTATTGAAGATGTTTTGTAAGTCTAGAGATACGTGGACAATGCCTGGGGGATTGA
>NZ_RZSR01001863.1:0-378 GCF_004023265.1 Mesorhizobium sp. M1A.F.Ca.IN.020.06.1.1 | reverse complement strand
GTATAGATGACCTGCTCATTGCAGAACTTCGCTCTGCTGCACGGCCGGAGCAACCTTCGCGGCACGAAGGATCATGCCGTAGAGGTCGCGCGGCTCGTCCGGATCGGCGAGCAGATCGAGTTCCTCATAGAGACCGGTCTCCTTGAGCCGGTCGCGGACGTAGCGCAGGGCCGAAAAATCCTCGATCGCAAAGCCGACGGAATCAAACAACGTGATCTGACGCTCACCGGAGCGGCCGGGCACCTTGCCGGCGATCACCTGCCAGAGTTCGATCACAGGGTGATTCGGATCTAGTTGCTGGATCTCGCCCTCGATGCGCGTCTGCGGCGGGTATTCGACGAAGATATCGGAGCGCAAAAGAATGTCGCGGTGTAGCTC
>NZ_RZSR01001862.1:0-380 GCF_004023265.1 Mesorhizobium sp. M1A.F.Ca.IN.020.06.1.1 | reverse complement strand
GGCCAGGGTGCCGGTCTCGCTCGCAAACAGTTTCTCGCCTGGCCTCGATGCGGCAGGCTCAATCTCGGGCACGGTCAAGGTCTCCGGCGCGCCGGCCACTCCGACGGTCGCCTTCAATGTCGATGCCTCGGGCGTGCAGACTTCGCAGACGCGGGGCGCAGGCCTCGGCGGCATGAACGTATCCTCGTCGGGAACCTTTGCCGGCAGCAAGCTTGCCTTCGACGCCAACATCAGCGACGGCGCGGGCCTTGGTCTCAAGGGCGGCGGCACGGTGACGACGGCAGGCGGGCCGACCCTGGCGCTCGATTTCAAAGGCAAGGTGCCGTTTTCCTTCCTTGCCTCGAAACTCGCCGTGCAAGGCCTGGCGCTCAACGGAACCG
>NZ_RZSR01000186.1:0-7865 GCF_004023265.1 Mesorhizobium sp. M1A.F.Ca.IN.020.06.1.1 | reverse complement strand
GCCCCAGCCGGTCCGATACATCGAGGATCGCCTTGGCCGCCGCGAGATAGCGCTCGGGCAGGTCGGGCAGCCTGTCCACCAGCGCTTTCTTGAAGATTTTCGGTGGATCGTAAGGGTCGCCATCGGAGCGCAGAAATGCCTTGGCGAGCAGTCGCAGTCGCCTGATCGGATCAGCTTCGGCAAAAGCGGTCTGCGCATAGGGCAGCACGTTGTTCAGCACCTGCCGCGCGTCGGCGGCTTCGGCGGCGCGCCCGAATTCAGCGAACTGGCTCGGCGCAAAGCCCGGCAGCGGCCAGACCGAAGCGGCAATGCCGGCTGCCGTCTGGCCGGGGTTGAAGCCGAATTCGGCGAACAGCAGCCGGAACTCCCGGTCCTTGCCCAGCTTTTCGATAAAGGCGCGCAGTTCGTCGCGCTTGCCCACGATCTCGGAGAGCAGCATGTCGAGCCCGAACTCGCCGCCGCGCTCCAGCACCGTGGCAAAGGCTTCCGCCAGGCCTTCGACACCGGTGCCGGCACCCGAGATCATGTCGCGTCGCGCATCAGCGAAAAGCGAGGCCTCCATCTGCGGGTCGAGCATCTCGAAATGCGCCGGGATGTTGGCTTCCAGCGGGAACTGATGCAGCACCGATTCGCAGAAGGCGTGGATGGTCTGAATTTTCAGGCCGCCCGGCGTTTCCAGCGCCTCGGCAAACAATCGACGCGCGCGCCGCATCGTATCGCGATCGGCCGACCGCCCGTCGAGCGCGGCTATCCGTGTCGCGAGCTCGGCGTCGGGAAGCGCCGTCCATTCCGACAGCGTCGAGAACACGCGGTTCGACATGTTGGCGGCGGCGGCGCGCGTGTAGGTCAGGCACAGGATCTTCGACGGATCGGTGCCGTTGAGCAGAAGCCGGATGACGCGTTGCGCCAGCACATGGGTCTTGCCCGAGCCGGCATTGGCCGAGACCCAGGCGGAATTTTGCGGATCGGAAGCGCGCGCCTGGCTGGCGGCGGTGTCGGAGGGGATCGGATATCTCATCCTTCCGCCTCGTCCTCGCTTGCGCCGCCGGCCGACCATTCCAGCACGCGCGCCAGATGGTCGTAGTCGCCATCGGCCTCGCCTTCGCGGAACGGCAGCGCGCGTGACAGATAGCCGGTGGTCGGGTCAGCATAGTGGAAGAGCAGCCTTTCCAGCCGCGCCCACGCTTCCTCGGCAAGCTCGTTGGCGGTCTTCGGCTTGCGGTTGTATTCGAGGATCGATTCCTCGAACACCTCACCGTTCGGCTTCAGCCGCACGAAGGCAAGCTGCGAGGGCTCGCAGATGCCGAGCTCCTTGAAGGCGCCCCGCCGAAGAAGCGCGCCCTCGAGTGCCAGCTGCGGCGACAGAAGCGTATGCGCCTGCGCCTTCGAAGGCGAGGAACCGGTCTTGTAGTCGAGGATGTCGGCCATGCCGCCGGCGAGAAGGTCGACCCGGTCGGCATAGCCCGAAAGCGTGATGCCGGTGCGGCCGATAACGGTCTTTTCGGCGCGTTCCTCGGCATAGCGCCGGGCGACGGCGTCGGCGCGGGTATGCTCCCATTCGATGATGTTTTCCGCGAGCTTTTCGAAGCGCGGCCACCACACCGCCTCGATATCGGGCGGAAGTGCCGCGTCGGCAAAGCACGCGCGACTGGCCTCGATGAGGGCTGCCAGCGCGCCCGGCGCCCTCGGATCCTCCATCCTTCGCGAGAACAAATGCAGGATTTCGTGGAACAGCGTGCCGCGTTCGGCAGCGCCGGGGTCGCGGATCACCGGGTCGAGCGGCATCAGGCTGAGAATCCGCCTGGCATAGATCGCATAGGGGTCGCGGCGCAGCGTCTCGATCTCGGTGACCGAGAAATGCTGTGGCCGCAGGTGCAGCGGCGGTTTCGGCTGTGGGCGAGACGCAAAATCCTTCCTGTCGCCGGCATCGAGCGCGCGCGCCCAGGCAAGCAGCGCGTCGCCGCGCCGGCGAACTGCCGTCGCCTGGTCCTGGCCGATGAAGGTGACGATGCGCTGCAGCCAGCGCGACGGCACCGCCGGCGCGTCGCCGGATCGGGCCGAGCGCGTCAGCACCACCGTTTCAGTACCCATCGCAATCTGGAAATCATGCGCGGCCAGGCCGATGCGCCGCTCCGGCGGCTCGAGATCGATGCCGGTCTTCATCAGCCGCGACATGAACCGGTCGCTCTCGGGCTTGCGCGGCCAGACCCCTTCATTGAGGCCGCCGATGACCAGCGTGTCGACGCTTTGCAGGCGAGCTTCCAGCGCGCCCCAGATGGCGATGTTGCGGTCGGTGCCTTGCGCCGGCTTGACCGTTTCCGGCGCGAGCAGCGCCTCCATCACGTCGGGCCATTCGCCCGCACCGATCATAAACGGCGATGACACGGCAACCAGCCCGCGCAGCAGCTCGGCGAGCTTCTCGCCGGCGTCGCCGGCATAGAGGCTGGTCAGGCTGCCATCGGCCGCGCGGCCGAGACCTTCTAACGCCACGACGCTCGCCCGCGTCAATGTCGCGATATCGGCATCCTTCTCGCCGCGCATCGCAGTGAGCGGGGATAGCGCATCGGTGAGGCGATTGAGCACTGCCCGCGCCTCTTCGATACCGCGTACCGTGAGGCGCTGGAACCAGAAGGGCTGACGGCTGTCGCCGCCAAGGCCCGCGAGCCGCGTCTCGAAAAGCGCGTCGAGGGAAGCGACGTCCGGCCGGCCGGTGCCGCCGCGCAGCGCCACCAGCTCGATCAGCTCGGCAGCCTTGCGCACGCTCTGGCGTTCGAGACCGAGGCCAAGCAGCGGATGCTTGAGCAGCGACAATAGACCCACCGGATCGCCTGGCCGGAATGCTGCGCCTAGCGCCAACCTGAGCAGGCTGGCGGCCGGCGTGTTGGCTAGCGGCGTGCCGCCGGAATCGTCAGCGACGACGCCGAAGCGTAGCAGCTCGGCCGAGACGCGTCGCGCCAGGGCGCGGTCGCCGGTGACGAGTGCCGCGCGCTTGCCCGGCATTTCCACTGCGCGCTTAAGCGCAATGGCAATCGCTGCCGCCTCGTCGCGCTCATTGGCAGCCTCGACGAGCGTCACGCCGGCCAGCGCCTGCTCGACATCGCTGACCGGGAAACGCGGCCGCGACTCCGTCCAAAGCTCGGTGGTCTCGGCCGGCCGCAGCGCCTCGCCGACAAGGGCGGCGCGTAATGCAAGCGGTCTTGACGCAGCGCCGATCTCCTCGACATCGCGGCGCTCAATGCCAATGCTGCCGATCAGCTTGGCGAGGCCGTATTGTGGGTGACCAAGTGTTGCCGGCCGCGCGCCGGGCGCGGTTATCGCCGCGAAGGACGCGTCGTCGAGCTCGCGGTCGAGCCCGGGCAGCACGACGGCGCCGTTCGGCAAGCCGGCGATCACGGCAAGCAGCTCGGCCGTGGCTGGAATGGAGCCGGTCGAACCGGCGGCGATCACCGGTCCGGTCGGCGGACTGCGCTTCAGCCGCGCCGCTTCCAGCCGGATCAGCGCGCTGCGGTGCGCGGCCGGATTGGAGCGGTCACGCTCTTTGAGCAACTCCGGCCAGTTGTCGGTGACGATGCCGAGGAAATCGAGCGTCACCTGCCACCAGCCCGCAAGGTTGCCGGTGACCAGCGTGGCGAGCTTCGCCCAATCCGTCCCCTCGGTCTCGATCTCGTCCATCAGCCGGGCAAGGTCGCGCGAAAGCCAGATGGCGTCGGCGGCCGAGGTCGGCACAACGAACTCCTCGTTGAAGCGCGTCCGGACGTGCGCCGGCAGGCTTTCCTTCCAGGCACGCACCAGCGGCGCCAGCAACAGCAGCCTTTCCTGCGCGGCGATCGGCGGTGCGAGGTCTATTGCCGGTGCCGCCTCGGCGTCAAAGGCGGCCTCGTCCTCGTCGAACTCGCCGAGCGGCCGCACCGTCGGCAAGATGGCCGAGCGTCTGCCGAGCATGTCGACGAAGGCGCCGCGCAGGGCGCGCGCCGCGCGCCGCGTCGGCACATAGATGGTCGCGTCAGCCAGCGCCAGCGGCTCGCCGTCGAAGCGGAAGGTTGGGATCAGGCGGCCTTCGAGCAACGCCTCCGCCAGCGTCGGCAGGAACGGCGCTCCGGACGGGATGGACAAGACGCGGCGCGAGCCGCTCATACCGCATTAGATCTTTGTGCGCCCGTTTGGGCGCACAAACGACGATCTAACTCTTTGAGTCTACGCATCGTGCTTTCCAAAAATCGGACCCGATTTTTGGGCCGATGCGGTCGCGGGCGCGCCGGTGACCGCCGCTTCGGCCGCCGGAATGGCGTCCGGCGTCCCGACGGTGATCCAGCGGCCTCTCATCTTCATGCCGAACAGGCGGCCGGCGTCGATTGCCTTGTCGAAATAGGCGTTGATCGAATGCGGGCCTTCGGGCGCATCCTTGAAGATGCGCGGATCGATGATCGCGGCACCGGCATAGATCAAGCCGGCAGGGTCGCCTTTGGACCGGTGCAGCGCGCCGTCCGGCGCCACGAGGAAGTCGGTGCCGACGCAGTGTCCGATCGCTGAGTCGAGATCGGTGAGCATCAGCAGAATATCCATTCTAGCGGCGTCCCATGCAAGGGCGAGGCGCTCGAGGCTGGGCTCGCCGCTGTCGATCCAGAACGTATCGGCATTGATGATGTAGAAAGGCTCGCCCCCCAGGAACGGCAGCGCCTTGACGATGCCGCCGGCCGAGTCCAGCAGGCCCGCGCGCTCGTCGGAAATGTCGATCTTCGGCGCCCGGCGGCCGGCGACATGGGCGATGATCTGCTCCGGCAGGTAGTGAACGTTGACGACGGCGCTGGCGACGCCGGCGGCTTCCAGGCTGTCCAACCCCCAGTCGAGCAAGGCCTTGCCGGCGATCTTCACCAGCGGCTTCGGCATCGTGTCGGTGATCGGCCGCATGCGCTTGCCGAGACCGGCCGCAAGCACCATCGCGGTCTTCGGCTTCATGGCGAGCGCTCCTCGAGCAGGCCGTGGGCCATGTAAAATTCCTTCAGGCCGGCAAGCGCCGGATGCGCCAGCGCCCGCCTCAGATAGGCGCGGATGCGCGGCAGGTGCTTCAGATAGTAGGGCTTGCCGTCGCGCTTTTCGAGCCGCACGAAGATGCCGAGGATCTTCGAATTGCGCTGCGCCGCCATGATCGCATAGGCCTCGGCGAAGCCGGCTTCGTCGAAGGCGCCGGCCGAACGCCGCGCTGCGACATAGGCTTCGACCGTCCGCCGCTCGATCTCGGTCGAGACGGTGACACGCGCATCCATGGCCAAAGAGGCGACGTCGTAAGCCGCCGGGCCAATCAGCGCGTCCTGCACGTCGATGATGCCGAGCCGATCGAGGCCGGAACGCTCTGCCCGCCAGATGATGTTGGGCGAATGGAAGTCGCGCAGCATCAGCGTGTATTCCTGGCCCTCGAGCCGGTCGAGCACCGCGTTCCATGCCTTGTGGTAGCCTGCCCGCAATGCATCGCTTGCCGGCTCGCCGGTGACCATCGGCACATACCAATCGACCAGAAGGTCCGCTTCGATCAGCATCGCCTCGCGGTCAAAGGGCGGAACGTCGTGGTACACGCCCGGCGCGGCCTCCATGCGGTCGGGCCAGGCCTTACCATGCATCATGGCGAGCAGCTCCGCCGCTGCCTCATAGCGCTCGACGATCGGCTGGCCGTCGCCGCCCAAAAATCCTTCCGAGCCGAGATGTTCGAGCAACAGAAAGCCCTGATCGAGGTCCTGCGCATGGATAAGCGGCACGCTGACGCCGGCGGCGAGAAGCGCCCGGTCGATGGCGACGAAGGCGGCGACCGATTGTGCGGTGTGAGCGATCACGGCGTAAGGCTTGCCGTCGCGCACCGGCGGTCCGAGCACCAGGCGCGGCGAGTTCATCAGCACCCGCGGCGCCCGGCCGGGAAGCGAGGCGATCTCGTAGGAACGGGCGGACGCGTCGCCGACGAAATGACGGCGGCTCGCTTCGCCCCAGCCGGCCGAGGCCAGGAAATCACGCATCGCCAGCGAGCGCGCCGCGCGCTCGAAGGCGGCTCCCTGTCCGGAGATCCTTGCCGACCGGCCCGCGCCCTGCTCGATAAGCTCGACCTGGAGCGCATTTGCCGGCAGCTGGTCGCCGGCTCGGTCCGGCCATTCGATCAGTGCCGCGCCCTGCGCCAGCGCGTCGTCGAGGCCGAGCTCGTCGAGCTCGTCCGGCGAGGACAGGCGGTAGAGGTCGAAATGGTGCACGGGTATCCGCGTCTCGTAGCTCTGCACCAGCGTGAAGGTCGGGCTCGGCACTTCGAGGCCGGCGTCGTCGGCAAGCGCCCGGATGAGCGCGCGGGCGAGCGTCGACTTGCCGGCGCCGAGATCGCCTTTCAGCGCAATTGCGTCGCCAGCCCGCAGCGCCATGGCAAGGTCTTCGCCAAGCCTCGCGGTCGCCGCCTCGTCGGCGAGAAATCGTTCCAACACCGTTTCTGCCAAAGCGCGTTACTCGGCCGCTTCGCGGATGCCGCCGGAGGGCGTCTCCGGGAAGGTGCAGATCACGGTCGTGCCCTTGTCCGCTCCGGTCTCTATACGCACCGTTCCGCCGTGCAATTCGACGAAGCTCTTGACGATCGACAGTCCCAACCCGGCGCCGCGTCGGCGGCCGCCATTGGCGCGCGGCTCGAAGCGTCGGAAGACCGATTCCAGCACGTCCGGCGGCATGCCCGGCCCGTCGTCATGCACCGAGAATTCGACGCCGTCTGCCATTTGACGGCAAGCGAGCGTGATCGTGCTCGCCGCTGGCGCATAATTTGCGGCATTGCTCAAGAGATTGTAGAGGATCTGGCGGACCCGGATCTCGTCGCCGTGGAAGCTCTTCGGCGCCGATGCAGCGTCGACCTTGAGCTTGATCTGATGCTCCTCCAGCCGGTCCGCGACCAGCTCGGCGGCCGCAGCGATCGTCCTGTCGATGCTCATCTCGGAAATGTCGAGCTGCATGATGCCGGCATCGACCGTCGCGAGATCCAGTATGTCGTTGACGATGGTGAGCAGGACCGAGGACGACGAGCCGACATGCTCGACATATTCGCGCTGCTTCGGCGTCAGCGGTCCCGTCGTCGGCAGCGACAGCAGTTCGGTGAAGCCGATGATGTTGGTCAGCGGCGAGCGCAGTTCGTAGGAAACGTGCTGCACGAACTCGTTCTTCAACTGGTCTGACTTCTCCAGCGCCTCGTTCCTGTCCTTCAGCGCCCGCTCGACATTGACGGTGTCGGTGACGTCGACAAAGGTCATCATCACTTGCCCGTTGGGCAGGTGGATCACGGCATAGCTCAGCACCGTGCCGTTGACGAGTTCCGCCTGGCCGTGGCTGTCGCGGCGTTCGTCGTCGAAGCCGGTGATGGCGGCGACGAAGCCGCCCCACGGACTGTCTGCCGCGCGTTGGTCGCAAAGATCGCGGATCGCCGAGACATGCACGTTAGCCTTGATCGCGTCCGGCGCCAGCCCCCACAGCGCGATAAAGGCGGGGTTGGACAGGCGCAGCCGTCCGTCCGGGCCGAACACCGCCACGCCCTCCGCCAGATTGTCCAGCGTCTCGCCTTGCACACGCACGGCGGTCTGGTAGCGGCTTTCGAGGTCCATCTTCTCGGTCAGATTCTCGAACACCCAGGTGACGCCGCCCTTGGGCTGCGGGTTGGCCACCACGCGGATCGTCTTGCCGTCCGGCAGGTGCCACCAATGCTCCTGCGATTCGACGGCGCGATAGGCGCCGAGCAGGTTCTCTTTCCAGCGCCGCCATTCCGGCTGTTCGGCGATCTTGCCTTCGCTGCGCAGCCGGTCGAGCAGCAGCGCGTTGGAGGGGGCGCTGTGCAGAAAGCCGCCGTCCAGGCCCCACAGTTT
>NZ_RZSR01001861.1:0-380 GCF_004023265.1 Mesorhizobium sp. M1A.F.Ca.IN.020.06.1.1 | reverse complement strand
GTACGGGCGATGTCGGACGAATTGGTGACCACCGTCAGGCGGCGATGGCCGAGCAGTTCGCGCGCCAGGAAGGACGTGGTGGTGCCGGTGTCGAGCATGATCGACTCGCCGTCGCGGATGGTGGCCGCGACCATGCGGGCAATCAGACGCTTTGCTTCGGCATTCTCGCGCATGCGGCGCTCGAACGGCGCCTCGCCTGTCATAGAGCGCAGGCTGACGGCGCCATGCATCTTGAGCAATGCTCCGTCATCCGTCAGCGGTTTCACGTCGCGCCTGACCGTCTCCAGCGACACGCCCAGGCGCTCGGCCAGGCTGGCGATGGTGATCGTGCCCTCCTCACCGAGGAGCCGCAGGATCTCGCCGTGCCGTTTCGAGTGGAT
>NZ_RZSR01001860.1:0-381 GCF_004023265.1 Mesorhizobium sp. M1A.F.Ca.IN.020.06.1.1 | reverse complement strand
GCTGGAACCTTGGCGGGGCGGCTAAGGAACTCGGCGTCGACAAGGTGGCGGCAGCGCTGCTTTCGAAGGCGGCAAGCCGCGATGCGCTTGACGAAGGCGCGCGGGACCAGCTAGCGAGCCTTGGCCCGTCCGGCATGATCATGGATCTCGGCGAAAACCTTCGCTCCCAAGCTGCTGGACTGGCGGCACTGCCGGGCGAAGGCAAGGCCACGGTCCGCAATGCCATCACGGCGCGTGATGCCGATGCCAACTGGCGTATTCGCTCCGGCCTTGACGAGACGCTTGGCGAAGCCCCCACGCCGTCGCGCATCATCGACACGGCTAACCGCAACCAACAGCGCCTGTCGCCGGAATATCGGGAGGCGCTACGCGATGCCGCGC
>NZ_RZSR01001859.1:0-382 GCF_004023265.1 Mesorhizobium sp. M1A.F.Ca.IN.020.06.1.1 | reverse complement strand
CGCCTAAGCTCTGCCGCTGCCGGGCTGCGATGCGGCTTTGCGGCGGGACGCCGCCATTGCACTTTCAAGCACCCTGAAGCTGCGCTCATCCGCGCATTGGGCGACGTTGAAACGCATGAAGCGGCCGGCGGAGTGCGACAGGCTGAAGGCGTTGCCGGGCGCCAGCACGACATTATCCGCCAGCGCATGGCGGGCGACATCGGCGGCGTCGATGCCGTCGGGCAGGCGGCACCACAGGAACATACCGGCCGCCTGATCGATCCAGGGCATAACGGCCATTGCTTTCAGCCTGCCGGCTGTTTCGGCCATTGCGCGCGACAGGCGGGTGCGCAACTGCTCGACATGCTTGCGGTAGCTGCCGTCCTTCAGCAGAGTCAGCACC
>NZ_RZSR01001858.1:0-385 GCF_004023265.1 Mesorhizobium sp. M1A.F.Ca.IN.020.06.1.1 | reverse complement strand
GAAGATGACGACGTTGTGCCATTCGGTCTTTTCCTTGCGCTCGCCGGAATTCTTGTCACGCCAGCTTTCCGACGTCGCAATGCGAATGTTGACGACCGGCTCGCCCGAGTTGAGGCGACGGATTTCGGGATCCGCGCCGAGGTTGCCGACCAAAATGACCTTGTTGACGCTACCCGCCATGATATTTCTCCGCGCTCATCCGAAACAAATTTTTTTGTCGCAGCACCTTACAGGCTGCAGGCGTCAGCCGCTTGCCGTGGCTGCCTTTACCCACAAGGTTTTTGTTCCCTGTTCGTTCTATGGTGCAGATGACGTTCTGTCAATGTTTGTCAGCAAGATGTAGTGTCCCGGCCGGAAATTTCCATGAAATCGGATCTGACCGGGG
>NZ_RZSR01001857.1:0-385 GCF_004023265.1 Mesorhizobium sp. M1A.F.Ca.IN.020.06.1.1 | reverse complement strand
GGCCAGGGTCGCCAGCATCTTGATGTGATGGGTCTTGTGCAGCTGTGAGAGCTGCTCGTCGATCGGCGCGCCGTGATCGGCCTGCCAGCGATATTCCTGCAATTGGACATTGGGAAACTCCGCCGCCAGCCGATGCAGCAGGGCGTCGTCCTTGTCGCGCTCCAGCACGTCGGTGACCAGGATGCGTACCTTGGTGCCGAGCGCCGCGTGGTGGCGGATCAGCCGCTCCATGATGCGGCCGGAAAAGTCCGCCTTGAACTCCAGCGACGACAGATAGATCAGCTTGAGTCTCGGCGCGTTGGAGAAATCGAGCGGCAGTTCGGGATCGGCCTTGTCGAAGGCGCTGTCGGGCAGCGTTTTGCCGAGCAGCGCCTCGACCTTGGAA
>NZ_RZSR01001856.1:0-385 GCF_004023265.1 Mesorhizobium sp. M1A.F.Ca.IN.020.06.1.1 | reverse complement strand
CTCGCACCCGGCGCAACAGACGTCCGGCAATGCGCGGCGTGCCGCGAGCGCGGCGCGCGATCTCCAGCGCGCCGTCGTCACCGAGCGGCATCGAGAGGATGCGGGCGCCGCGGCGCACGATCTGCTCCAGCTCCTCGACCGTGTAGAAATTGAGCCTGACCGGGATGCCGAAACGGTCGCGCAGAGGATTCGTCAAAAGTCCGAGCCGGGTTGTCGCCGCAACCAACGTGAAGCGGGCGAGATCGATTTTGACCGAACGCGCCGCCGGCCCCTCGCCGATGATGAGATCAAGCTGGAAATCCTCCATCGCCGGGTAGAGGATTTCTTCCACCGCCGGATTGAGCCGGTGGATTTCGTCGATGAAGAGCACGTCGCGCTCCTCGAG
>NZ_RZSR01001855.1:0-386 GCF_004023265.1 Mesorhizobium sp. M1A.F.Ca.IN.020.06.1.1 | reverse complement strand
CCCCGATGCAGCCCACGAGTTCTGGCGCAAATCGCTCGCTGCCGCGGCGCGCGGGGAACGGGCAGTGCTGGGCGCATGGGATGGCAAGACGCTTGCCGGCACCGTCACACTGCTTCTCGACTGCCCGCCCAACCAACCGCACCGCGCCGAGATTGCCAAGCTGATGACCCGCCTCGACTATCGCGGCAAAGGTATTGCCACCGGCCTGATGCGGGCCGCCGAGGAACTGGCGGTCAAGAAAGGGCGCACCCTGCTGGTGTTGGACACAGCAAGCGAAGAGGGGGCCGGCGGCCTTTACGAAAAACTCGACTTCTCGCTGACCGGCGAGATTCCGGACTATGCGCTAAAACCCCATGGTGGGCTCACCGGCACGCTCATCTATTGGA
>NZ_RZSR01001854.1:0-389 GCF_004023265.1 Mesorhizobium sp. M1A.F.Ca.IN.020.06.1.1 | reverse complement strand
GTCCTGGATCATCTGCTGCTCGAAGGCGGACGGCACGCCGATGAAGCGGAAGGCCGAATGGGTGATGATGATCGCGTCCCAGGTTGCCGTGGCCGCGCGCGACAGGAAGCGGTGCCGCTTGGCTAAAGAAAAATTGGTCTCGTCGGCGACGAGAATGCGCGCGTTGGGATAAAGCGCCAGGAACTCACGCGCCGCCTGCGCCAGGCAATGGCCGGGAACCACCAGCATGGCCTTGGCGATCAGGCCGAGCCGGCGCTGCTCCATGATAGCGGCCGCGATCGTCATCGTCTTGCCGGCGCCGACGGCATGGGCGAGATAGGTCGCGCCCGAGGCGATGATGCGCCAGATGCCACGCTTCTGGTGGTCATAAAGAACAAAGGCGCCAGAGG
>NZ_RZSR01001853.1:0-391 GCF_004023265.1 Mesorhizobium sp. M1A.F.Ca.IN.020.06.1.1 | reverse complement strand
AACAAGACCCGGGGACGAATTGAGCAGCAGATCGCGAAGTTGCGGGACATCATCGTCAACAGCGAGCTGCCCGAACGCCAGCGCAAGGGACTGCTGGACAAGCTGAACGACCTGTCAGTCGAGCTGTCCCAGCCGCGCGTGCAGTACGCCAAGGTCATGGCTGTCTTGGCCGTTGTGTGTGCAACACTGGGGGGAACAACATCCTTTCTTGCCGAGGCTCCGAGCGCGGTAGCGACGATCACCAGCCTGCTCGGTGCCGACAAGATCGCGGAGGACGCGGAGACCGAGAGGCTCGGCCCGCCGCCGACACCGAAGGCTCTCCCTCCGAAGCCCCGCGCGCTGCCTGCACCGGACTTTGGGCTACCACCTCAGCAAAAGGGGCGGCGCGAGT
>NZ_RZSR01001852.1:0-392 GCF_004023265.1 Mesorhizobium sp. M1A.F.Ca.IN.020.06.1.1 | reverse complement strand
GCCCTGCACGCGATAGCCGCCGAAGGCATTGACCGCCTGCGGCGTGAGTCCGACATGCGCCATCACCGGGATGCCGCGGCCGGCGAGGAAACGGATCGTCTCGGCCATCGCTTCGCCGCCCTCGAGCTTGACGGCCGCGCAGCCGGTTTCGGCCATGACGCGGGCGGCGCTGCGGAAGGCCTGATCCGGCCCTTCTTCGTACGAGCCGAACGGCATGTCGACGACCATCAGCGCGCGTTCGAGTCCGCGCCGCACGGCCTGGCCGTGCATGACCATCATGTCCAGCGTCACACCGAGCGTCGACGGCAGCCCATGAAGAACCATGCCGACGCTGTCGCCGACCAGCACGACGTCGCAATGCGGATCGACCAGCCGGGCAACCGGTGTCGTGT
>NZ_RZSR01000185.1:0-7919 GCF_004023265.1 Mesorhizobium sp. M1A.F.Ca.IN.020.06.1.1 | reverse complement strand
GCTCCGGTCATGGCCGTCAGCATGTCTTCCGGCAGCGCGACCACTACGGGGCCGGGCCGTCCGGTCAAAGCGGTGGTCCAGGCCCGCGCCACGATTTCGGGAAGACGATTGACGTCATCGATCTCGACCGCCCATTTTGCGACGGTTCCATACACCGCCCGGTAGTCTATTTCCTGGAAGGCTTCGCGGCCTTTCATGTCGGTGCCGACCTGGCCGACGAAGAGGATCATCGGCGAACTGTCCTGCATGGCGGTGTGCACGCCGATGCTGGCATTGGTCACGCCCGGGCCGCGCGTCACAAAGCTAATGCCCGGCGTGCCCGTCAGCTTGCCGTAGGCGGAAGCCATGAAAGCCGCACCGCCCTCATTGCGGCAGAGCACGTAGTCCAGCTTTCCACGCGTGTCGTGCAGCGCGTCGAGAACGGCGAGATAGCTTTCGCCGGGAACGCCGAAGCTCTTGGTCGCGCCAAGCGAGATCAGGCACTCGACAAGAAGGCGACCGCCATTGCGGACCATGCTTCGGCATCCTCTTACGCTGGTGGCAAGCAGACGGAGCCTGCCTTTCGAACTTATACCTGCACTCTGGCGGGCCGACGCGAAATCAAGAAATGCGATCCATTCGAAAGTTTTTCTTTATTCTGCAATTCGAACCAGGACACCGGGATTCATCGTGCCCTGCGGGTCGAACGCGCCCTTCAGCCGCGCCATGAGTTCCCGCTCCACAGAACTGCGATTCCGCTCGGCCATGGCGATCTTGGCGCGCCCAAGCCCATGTTCCGCCGCGAAGCTGCCCCCCATCTCGGTAGCGAGCGCAGCCAGCGCCTCGGCAAATTGTCCCGCCTTGCCGTCGAAATCGGCGCGGCCTTCCGGCGGCGACAGATTGTAGTGGATGTTGCCGTCGCCGAGATGCCCGAATGGGTTGATCCGCACGCCGGGCAGGATGTCGTCGCAAATCCCGGCGCCGGTCTCGATGAAGCGGGCGATGGCGCCCGGCGGCACCGAGATGTCGTGCTTCAACTGTTCGCCTTCCAGCCGCTGCCCCTCGGGTTGTTCCTCGCGCAGCCGCCAGAATTGCGCCCGCTGCGCGCCCGAATTGGCCAGCGCGCCATCCACGACCAGACCTTCCTCCATACCCCATTCCAGTGCCGAAGCGAGGATCTCGTCCAGCGGAACGCGCGCCGAACCTGACGCCAGTTCGACGAGCAGGTAGACGTCGCCTCGTGTTTCCAGCTGGTAGGCGAGATCAGGCAGATTTTTGAGCGCCAGCCTCAGGCCGACATCGGAGAAGAATTCGAGCCCGGCAAGGAACTCGCCGGCCTCGCCGCGCAGATAGGTGCCGAAGGAAACGGCCGCGGCGAAGTCGGACATTACCAGAAGCGCGCTCGCCTGTTGTTTTGGGGTGGGATAGAGCCTGAGGACAGCGCGCGTGACGATGCCGAGCGTGCCTTCGGCACCGCAGAACAGCTTGCGCAGCTGATAGCCGGCATTGTCCTTCTGCACCGCGCGAAGGCCGTCCCACATCGCGCCGTCCGGGGTCACGATTTCGAGGCCGAGCACGAGGTCCTGCATCATGCCATAGCGAAACGCCTGGCTGCCGCCGGCATTGGTGCCGATCAGGCCGCCGATCCTGGCGCTGCCTTCGGCGCCGAGATGCATCGGGAACATTAGGCCATGCGGCTCCAGCGCGTCGTGCAACGCGGCGAGCACAACACCCGCGTCAACCGCAATCGACCCGCTCTCCGGATCCGGTTCGCCTATTCCCGTCATGCGCGAAAGCGAGACGATGATCGCGTCCGCCCGATCGGCGACGGCGCCGCCGCACAGGCCGGTGTTTCCGCCTTGCGGAATCACGGCCACGCCGCCCACCCGGCATGCCTTGACCACTGCGGCAACTTCGGCCGTGTTCGCGGGTCTGGCAACGCCCAAAGGCGCGACGCCATAGCGGTTCAGCCAGTCGCGCTGATAAGGCTCGGCGTCGGTGCCCGAAAGCCAGCCTTTCGGTCCGAGAATCTCGCGCAAAGCGGTGACGGCGTCAGTCATTGCGATACCTGCGATGTGTGGCACGTCCGCGTATAGACAGCAGCTGGCTCTGGCTCAATGACCCAGCACCTGCGACAGGAATTGCCGGGTGCGCTCGTTTCGGCAAGAGGTGAAGAACTGCTCCGGCGGCGCCTCCTCGACGATCTCGCCGCGGTCCATGAAAATGACGCGGTCGGCGACGCGGCGCGCGAAGCCCATCTCGTGCGTGACACAGATCATCGTCATGCCTTCCGAAGCAAGGCTCACCATGACGTCCAGCACTTCGGCGATCATTTCCGGGTCGAGCGCCGACGTCGGCTCATCGAACAGCATGAGCTGCGGCTGCATGCAAAGGGCGCGCGCAATCGCCACACGCTGCTGCTGGCCGCCGGAGAGCTGTCCGGGAAACTTCATCGCCTGCTCGGGAATGCGGACCTTCTCCAAATAGTGCCGGGCGGTCGCCTCGGCCTCGGCGCGCGGTCGCTTGCGCACGATCATCGGTGCGATCATGCAGTTCTCCAGCACGGTCATGTGCGGGAACAGGTTGAAGTGCTGGAACACCATGCCGACTTCGCGCCTGATCCCGTCAATGTTGCCGACATCGTCGTTGAGGTCGGTGCCGAGCACGGTGATGCGCCCGCCATTGTGCTGCTCGAGCCGATTGATGCAGCGGATCATGGTCGACTTGCCGGAGCCCGAGGGGCCGCAGACGACGATCTTTTCTCCGCGCTTCACGGAAAGGTTTATGTTCCGCAGCGCGTGGAAAGAGCCGTAGTATTTGTCCAGGTTCTGGATATGAACCGCGGCGCCGGATGACTGCATCGAATTCACTTTGTGCGCCTCCCTACCGTTCGCCGACCGACATGCGGCGCTCGAGGAAAGCACCGTAGCGGGACAGGCTGAAAACGAAGACGAAATAGATCAACGCAATGAAGGCATAGACCTCGACATAGGCGAAGCGCCATTCGCCGGTGCCGTAGGCGGCATTGCCGGAGGCGAGGATCTCGAAGAAACCGACGATAACCACCAGCGAGGTTTCCTTGAACGAGATGACGAACTGGTTGATCGTCGCCGGCAGCGCGTTGCGCATGGCCTGCGGCAGGAGGATGCGGCCGATGCGCTGCCAGTAGCTCATGCCGAGCGCCATGGCGGCTTCCTCCTGGCCCTTCGGAACGCCCTGTATGCCGCCGCGCACGATCTCGGCCTGATAGGCCGAGAAGAACAGGGCCGAGCCGAGAATGACCCTATACAGCTTGTCGCCTGCCATCCACTGCGGCAGCGCGAAGGGCAGCACGACGGCAAAGGTGAAGAGAATAGAGATCAGCGGCAGCGAGCGCACTCCGTCGATGATCAGGCCGGTGGTCCTGGATATCCAGGGCAGCTCCGAGCGGCGCAAGAGAGCCAGGCAGATCGCCAGCGGGAAGCCGATCAGGCAGGTGGTGACGAAGATGAAAAGGGTGAGCGCCAGCCCGCCCCAGGCTTCCTCGCCGACATAGGGCAGGCCGAGCACGCCGCCTTTCATCAGCACATAGTAGAGCGCCGTTCCAGCGCCCCAGACGAGCGCGATGCGGCTGCCGGTCCAAAAGGCCGGAATGCAGCTCAGCACGGTAATGACCACGACGGCCACACAGGCCAAGGCCGAGCGCCATTGCTCCTCGAAGGGATAGAGGCCGAAAAGGATGATGCGCCACCTGGCGGCAATGACCGACCAGCAGGCTCCTGCCGCCGCCTGGCAGGCCTCGGGCCCGCCGCTGGTGGTGAACACCGCTGAGAACACCGCCCAGTTCAGCAGCTTCCAGAGAACGAAAGCCATGATCGTCAGGGATATCAGCGACAACAGCGCCTGCAGCGGCGTGGCGAAGAAACGGCGCCTCACGTCTTCGAGCTTGCCAGGGGCAGGGGGAGCGACAATTACCATCTCCATCACTCACCCCCTCAACTGATTGCCCTTGAGGGCAATGGTTTTGTTGATGCGGTTGAACACGGCGGCCAGGCTGAGATTGATCGCCAGGAACCCTGCCATCAGGATACCGATCGCTTCCAGCGTCTGGCCGGAGTGGTTGATGGTCAGCGCCACGATCATGAAGAAGTCGGTGAAGCCCACCGCAATGCCCATGGTCGTCGCCTTCATCAGCCAGACATACTGGTTCGCGAGGATCGGCAGCATGGCACGCAGCGCCAGCGGCAGCCGCACCAGCGTGAACACGCGCCAGGGGCTCAGCCCCAGCGAAAGGGCGGCCTCCATCTGGCCCTTCCCGACGGCCTTGAAGCCGCCACGCACGATTTCGGCGATATAGGAGCCGCCATAGATGGCGATGGCGATGGCCAAAGCGGAAAATTCGGGAGGGATGCGCAGGCCACCCTTGAGATTGAGACCTTGCAGGGCAGGGAAGTCGAGCAGCGGCAGGTCCGGCAGGCGGCCCAGCGCAAGGACAATGACTGCGCTGGCCAGTGCCGTCGCGGCCGCGGTCAGTTGAATGCCGAGCCGCTCGCCGGGCGGTTGGCTGAGGCGCGTGGTCCGGCCCAGCCAAACCGGCAGCGCGATCGCGGCGATTACAGCAAGGAAAGCTGCCGCAAACGCGACGCCGCCGACATTGGGGACCGGGACATAGAGGCCGCGGCTGGTCAGCAGCATGCCGAAGGCCTCGTGCGCGGCGCGTGGCGTCGGCAGATGCGTAATGACGGCGTACCAGAAGAAGACCTGGAGGATCAGCGGGATGTTGCGGAAAATGTCGACATAGGTGCGGCCAAGCAGCCGCGCCAGCTCGTTCGAGGAGGTCCGCGCCAGGCCGACAATGGTGCCGACGATCGTCGCCAGGATCAGCCCGGTGCATCCCAGGAATAGCGTGTTGATGACGCCGATGAGGAAGAACCACCAGTAGGGGTCGTTGGCGGTGGCGGGCAGCAGCGAGAAGTTGACATCCCAGCCCGTCGACTTGAACAGGAAGTCGAAGCCGGACGTGATGCCTTGCTGCGCCAGGTTCCGCCGGGCGATCATCACGCAGGCAAGGATCATCGCAGCAAGCGAGCCGACATAAAGAACCTGTAAAAGCGTATTGCGGACCCTCTGATTTCTTAGCAGGCTGACCATCATGGTCGTCCCCGAATTGTCGCCGGCTCCGCCTGGCGGTGCCAGGCGGAGCTCAGAGCGAGCTGCGTTGAGAGGTGGAGTCAGTCGATCACCAGCGGGAACAGGACGCCGCCATTGTTCCACAGGTTGGTCAGCTCGCGATCCATCTTGTAGGGCGACTCCTTGCCGAGATCGCGATCGAAGATCTCGCCGTAATTGCCGACCTTCTTGATCACGTTGTAGGCCCAGTCGTCAGGAAGTCCGAGACCCTTGCCCATGCCTGGCGCGGCACCCAGGAACTTGGCAACTGCCGGCGACGTGGGCTTGGCTTTGATCTCATCGACATTTTTGGACGTGATGCCTTCCTGCTCGGCGAAGAGCAGGGCGGAGAGCGTCCAGTTGGCGACGTCGACCCAGTTGTCGTCGCCTTGCCGCACGATCATGACCTCGGGTTCGACGGCGAGCACGTCGGGCAGGATCACGTGGTCGTCGACCTTGCCCTTGGCGACACGCGCGATTGCGAGAACTGGCCCCCACTGGGCATACATGTCGCAGCGCCCCGAGAAGTATGCTTGCTCGAGCTCTTCCGTCTTTTCGATGACGACAGGCTCCAGCTTGATCCCGACCTTCTGCGCATAGGCCGCGACCTGCTGCTCGATGGTCGTCCCCGCGGGGATGCAGATCGAGCCGCCATCGGCGTCCTTGAGCGACTTCAGATTGAGCTCCTTATGCGCCATCACCTTGGTCGTTCCGAGGTAATAGGACATCGAGAATTGCAGGCCGAGCTCGGTATCTCGGCTGAGCGTGCCGCCCGACGCCTTGATGATGATGTCGACGTCCCCCGACTGCAGCAACGGCCAGCGCTGCGCCCAGCTGATCGGGACGATCTTCAGCTTGGCCGGGTCGCCGAACACGGCGGTCGCCACCGCCTTGCAGAGGTCGATGTCCATGCCCTTCCAGTTGCCCTTGTCGTCTACCTCGGCGAAGCCGAGATAGGAGCCGTCATGGCCCGTGCAGTTGAGCAAGCCGCGCGCCTTCACCGTTTCCAGCGTCTTGCCGCCCGCCGCCTCGGCAGGCGCCGCAAAATGAACCAGGCCAAGGGCCATGGCTGCGGCCCCCCATTTCATCATTTTCATGTTTGTTGTCTCCACTGTTGAGGTTCACTTGTTCTTGTTGTTGGAGGCCCGAAACACGCGCTTCGGCCCTCGGTCGCGAAGCCGCTCCTAATCGGAGAGCGGTGTCGGTTTCGGCAGAGAAAGCTTGAGGTCGCTGCCCCAATCCTGCTGGACGAGCCAGCGATGCAGGGCGGCCACCGCCTTCACGCGCAGATGCCCGCGCGGCATGACGAGGTAGAAGCCGGGGACTTCTTCCGGCTTCATGTCCGAGAGGGCGTCACGGCCAAGTGGCGCGACCAGCGCGCCCGACCTGAAGTCCTCCTCGGCATCGATGATGGAAACCAGGCCGACACCGATGCCTTGGAGCGTCGCACGGCGCATGGTGGCGGCGTCATCGAACCCGATGCTGCGGTCGCCCTCAGCGAGTTCCACTCCGAGGTGCCGCAATATGTCGGGCCACAGCCGCTTCGACTTGACGGTGTCGAGCAGCGTGAACCGCGTCAGGTCCTGCGCCGACTTGATCTTCTCGCCGATCGCCGGGGTGCAGCATATGATCTTCGGGTCCGGCACCAGCAGCGTGGTCTCGTAGTCCGGCCAGTTGCCATAGCCCCACTGCACCGTCATATCGATGTCGTCACGCCCGAAATCGGGCAGGTCGACCATCGTCGTCAGGCGCAGATCAGCGCCCGGCAGGATCTCGCGGAACAATGAAAGCCTGGGCAGCAGATAGTGTGTTGCGAAGTAGGGGCTCGCATTAAGATTGATGCGGTCCCGGTAGTTCGATTTGGTGACGCGGCGAACGCCTTCGGAAAATTCGTCGAAGCCGGCTTTGACATAGTGCGAGAGCAAGATCGCCGACTCAGTCAGTTCGATCGAGCGCCCCTTGCGCTCGAACAGCGTCACCTGCAGCGTGTCTTCCAGGAGCTTGATCTGCTGACCGACGGCTTGCGGCGTCACCAGGAGCTCGTCGGCGGCCTGCCGGAAGCTCTTGTGCTGTGCGACGGCGTGGAAGACGCGAAGCGCATTGAGCGAAGGAAGGCGAAGCTTGCCGGTCATCGTGAGGTCCGCCTCCTTTCGTTCGAGACTCCGTTGATCATGCACTGCTGGATTTCAGACGCCGCCGGCTTATGAAAACCGATTCAGGCGTAGATGTAACCGCCTGAGACGATTACGTTTTCACCGGTCATATAGGTGTTCTTCGGGCCGCCGGTCATGAGCACCCACTCGGCGACCTCGGTCGGCTCGGCGCCGCGGCCGAGCGGGCTTGCCTTGGCCAATTCCTCGAGAAAACCGAGCGCCTTGGCCTTCTCGGTGGCCATGCCGGCGGGCGCGACGGAATTCACCAAAATCCCGTCCTTGGCGACGTGATGGGCAAAGGAGCGCGTGAGGCTGACGACGGCGGCCTTGGTCGCCGCATAATGGGCGTTCTGCGGATGCGCCTTGAAGGCGTCGACGGAAGTGAGGTTTACGATCCTTCCACGCACATGCGCTTTTGGCTCTTGCGACTGCATGTGGCGAACGGCCGCCACCATCATGTGGTACGTGCCCTTGATGTTGATGCCGTTGGAGGCGTCCCACTCGGCGTCGGTGATCTCGAGGAGCGGACGCCGAGGATAGATCGCGGCGCAATTGATCAGCGTGTCGACGCGCCCCAGCTTCGCGACAATGGCGTCGAAGGCGGCGTGACACTGCGGTCCGACCTGGATGTCGCAAGCT
>NZ_RZSR01001851.1:0-394 GCF_004023265.1 Mesorhizobium sp. M1A.F.Ca.IN.020.06.1.1 | reverse complement strand
CGATCTCGATCCGCAGGCGAGCTTGTCGGCGCTCCTTGGGCTGCTTCCCGAGACGGAGGTGCATGCAAACCAGACGCTTTACGCATCCATCCGTTATGACGACCAGAAGCGATCGTTAAAGGAAGTCGTTCGGCCGACCTATTTCGACGGTCTTGATCTAGTGCCAGGCAATCTCGAGCTGATGGAGTTCGAACACACGACACCTAAGGCTTTGACTTTGGGCGATCGTAGGCAGGGTATCTTCTTCACCAGGGTGGCTGCCGCGCTGGATGAAGTGGCCGAAAGGTACGATGTCGTGGTGATCGACTGTCCGCCACAACTCGGCTTCCTCACACTGAGTGGGTTGTGCGCAGCGACGGCGATGGTCGTAACAGTCCATCCGCAGATGCTGGAT
>NZ_RZSR01001850.1:0-394 GCF_004023265.1 Mesorhizobium sp. M1A.F.Ca.IN.020.06.1.1 | reverse complement strand
CCGCCTTCAAGATCTTCGTCGTTCTCCAGATGCGTGAGCGGGGCCATGCCGAGCCGCTTCAGCGCATAACTGACGATCCCGGCCTCGGCAGCCCGGCTGGGCAGAGCAGGGCGTGTGGGTATGAATTTCGTCGGCGCCCAAGGCAGGGTCACTGAACTGTCGCGCATGAAGATCAGATTGGGGTTGACGGATGACTCGGATCGGTACGGCACGTGATCGCCGAGCACGTCCTCGAGGTAGAGCATCTCGACATGGTTCGCGACCAACGCGGCGAAGGCATCGTACTCGGCATAGAATTCCTCGACATGCGGCAGGTCGAGGAAGTTCAATTCGACCAGCCGCTCCTGCGACAGTGCCCTCAGCGATGAACCATGCCGCGGATGGTGCATCAGGA
>NZ_RZSR01001849.1:0-397 GCF_004023265.1 Mesorhizobium sp. M1A.F.Ca.IN.020.06.1.1 | reverse complement strand
GTCCGAAGTAGCGCTGGCACCGCACCATACACCTTCGATATGCTCTTAAGTTCGATCGCATGGGCAGGGTGATGGCCGACAACGGTCTCCTCGAGCATCCGGTTTACCCCTTGACGCAAACCGTTTTGAGAAGCAGACGTCCACCGTCCTTCTAGCCCGTCTGGACGGCTATCAGATAGCAACCTTTGTTCCTTCCCCATCTGAAGCATCATGTAACATCCGGTCCTTACGCCATTGTGATCAATCAAGCTGCCAAGGCGAACCCGTCAGCCATCGGTCGGTGTGGCTTTCTTCAGTGCGATGGCAGCGATGCAAACCAACAAAGAAACGGCCATCATGAATGTCGACACCGCGGCTATTACTGGCGACACTTCCCAATTAAGAGCACTGTACATTC
>NZ_RZSR01001848.1:0-397 GCF_004023265.1 Mesorhizobium sp. M1A.F.Ca.IN.020.06.1.1 | reverse complement strand
TCGACGCGCCGGTCGGCCTGATCTTCACGGTCGACCGGCGGCTGAACAAGGGCTCGTGGATCGACTACGGCATGTTTCTGCAGAACATCATGGTCGCGGCACGGGGCAGGGGCCTGCATACCTGTCCGCAGGCGGCTTTCGCGCCCTATCACCGGCAGATCCGCCCGGTGCTCGACATACCAGACGAGGAGATCGTGGTCTGCGGCATGGCGCTTGGTTATGAGGACACGTCCAAGCCCGAGAACGAATTCCGCACCGACCGCGCGCCGCTCGAAGACTGGGTGACGTTCGCGACATAGCTCTCCGGCGCGGATCGCAGCCCGATGTGCTAATCCGTGCCGATATGCCCGCCATGGCCGCTGACATGGGCACCGTCCTGCGGGTTGAGCCTGAAATA
>NZ_RZSR01001847.1:0-398 GCF_004023265.1 Mesorhizobium sp. M1A.F.Ca.IN.020.06.1.1 | reverse complement strand
CCAATGAAGAGCTGGTCGAAAGCTTCAACAGCTGGGTCGACACCGAGAATGCGCGCCGCGCCGTCACAGGCGAGACGCTGCTGCAGAAGTCGGACAGCGACTTCATCGTCCATGCGTCGGGCGTGCAGACCCGCCATGTGATCGAACGCGAAGGCATCCTCGATCCAACCCGCATGGCGCCGCGCATTCCGGCCCGGCCGGACGACGCGCTGTCGCTGCAGGCGGAGTTCGGCATCGCTTCGGCCAAAAAGGCCATCGCCCATGCCGGCGTGGAAGGCTCGGATATCGATCTGGTGATCTGCTCGGCCTCGCATCATCAGCGGCCTTATCCGGCGATCGCCATCGAGATGCAGCAGGCCCTGGGCACCAATGGCGCCGGCTTCGACATGGGGCTCGGC
>NZ_RZSR01001846.1:0-400 GCF_004023265.1 Mesorhizobium sp. M1A.F.Ca.IN.020.06.1.1 | reverse complement strand
CGTGATGAACACGCCCTTCGGCAATTCGATCACCACGGCCGAGCATGCCGTTGCGATGATCTTCGCGCTGGCGCGCCAAATCCCGGAGGCCAACGCCTCGACGCATGCGGGAAAATGGGAGAAGAACCGCTTCATGGGCGTCGAGATCACCGGCAAGACGCTGGGCGTGATCGGCTGCGGCAATATCGGCTCGATCGTCGCGACGCGCGGCGTCGGCCTGAAGATGCATGTCGTGGCTTTCGATCCGTTCCTGTCGGACAGCCGCGCTGAAGAGCTCGGCGTCGAGAAGGTCGAGCTCGACGAGCTTTTCGCGCGCGCCGACTTCATAACCTTGCACACGCCGCTGACCGACAAGACGCGCAACATCATCGATGCGGCCGCGATCGCCAAGATGAAGGAC
>NZ_RZSR01001845.1:0-402 GCF_004023265.1 Mesorhizobium sp. M1A.F.Ca.IN.020.06.1.1 | reverse complement strand
CCGTTCCTGCTGCCGCTGCTCTTCCAGGTGGGCTTCGGCATGCGGCCGGTGGACGCCGGCCTGCTGATCCTGGCCTACTTCCTCGGCAACCTCGGGATGAAAGCGGTGACCACGCCGACGCTCAGACTCTTTGGCTTCCGCCGGGTGCTGGTGGTCAACGGGGTGATTGCCTCGCTTGCAATCGCGGCGTGCGGCGTGATTTCGCCGCAGACACCGCTGGCACTTGTCGTGGCGTTGATGCTGGTCGCCGGTCTGACGCGCTCGATGCAGTTCACGGCGCTCAACACGCTTGCCTTCGCGGATATCGGCGCGCCGCAGCGCAGCTCGGCCGCGACTTTGTCCAGCATGCTGCAGCAGGTGGCGATGCTGTTTGGCGTGGCCGTGGCCGCGGCGATCCTCAAC
>NZ_RZSR01001844.1:0-407 GCF_004023265.1 Mesorhizobium sp. M1A.F.Ca.IN.020.06.1.1 | reverse complement strand
TCCTCTCGACGCTGGAAAACAGCGGGCCGGAGATCAAGCGCGAGATGGACCAGACCCGCAACGAGGTGCGCGTCATGACCGTGCACGCCGCCAAGGGCCTGGAGGCGCCGGTCGTCTTCCTGGTCGACGGCGGCTCGGCGCCGTTCAGCGACCAGCACCTGCCGCGGCTGATGGCCTTCGAAAGCTCGGGCGCTGATTGGAAGGGCAAGGGCTATCTCTGGCGCTCGGCGAGTGACGTCGCCAACGGCGTTTCGAAAGCGGCCTCGGCGCGGGCGCGCGAGCTTGCCGACGACGAATACCGGCGGCTGCTCTATGTCGGCATGACGCGCGCCGAGGACCGGCTGATCGTCTGCGGCTATCACGGCAAGCGCGCGCCGAGCACCGGCACCTGGCATTCGATTGTCAGC
>NZ_RZSR01001843.1:0-408 GCF_004023265.1 Mesorhizobium sp. M1A.F.Ca.IN.020.06.1.1 | reverse complement strand
AAAGCGGCGACATACGAAAGGTCAGCGGCCGGCCGTAAGCCTCGAAGCGACGGCCGGCGCGCACGATGCGTTCGGCAATGGCATGCGTGTCGCCGGGATCGAGCGGATTGACCGAATTCAGGCGCTTCGCCGGATGGCCCGCCGTCAGCCGCACCAACCATGTCCCGTCATAATGAACGGCCGCCGCCGGCCAGGCGCGAAAGCCCGCCGCCTCGTAGCGGCGCACGATCGCGAGCACGCTTGCCGGATGCGTCGACACCGGTGCCATTAGCTCCGGTAGTCGCCATTGATGGCGACATATTCCTTGGTGAGGTCGCAGGTCCACACCGTCGCCTTGCCGCGGCCGATGCCAAGGTCGGCGCGGATGCGAATGTCGTCGCGCTTCATATAAGCCGAGGTCGCTTCTTC
>NZ_RZSR01001842.1:0-408 GCF_004023265.1 Mesorhizobium sp. M1A.F.Ca.IN.020.06.1.1 | reverse complement strand
CATATAGAGCGTGCCGGTGCAAGTCAGCCGGACGCGGTTGCAGCTTTCGCAGAAATTATGCGTCATCGGGGTGATGAAACCGAGCCGACCGCCGGTCTCGGCGACCTGGACATAGCGGGCAGGGCCGCCGGTCTTATAAGGAATGTCGGTCAGCGTGAACTGGCGCTCAAGCGAGGCGCGCAGCAGCGACAGCGGCAGATACTGGTCCGTGCGGTCGGCGTCGATCTCGCCCATCGGCATGGTCTCGATGACCGTCAGATCCATGCCGCGACCATGCGCCCAGCGCAGCATCTCCGGTATTTCAGCGTCGTTGAAGTCGCGCAGCGCCACGGCATTGAGCTTGACCTTCAGGCCCGCCGCTTGCGCGGCGTCGATGCCTTCCATGACCTTGCCGAGATTGCCCCAGCG
>NZ_RZSR01000184.1:0-7930 GCF_004023265.1 Mesorhizobium sp. M1A.F.Ca.IN.020.06.1.1 | reverse complement strand
TCGGCGGCGGCACCGAAAGGACCGCTTCCGGCGCCTTCTATGCCACCGGCTGCGTGCCGCATGACTGCGGCGGCAATGACGGCTTCATGGCGGTCGACCCGGTCAAGCACAAGGTCTATTTCGCCCGCCGCGGCGACAATGGGGAGCCGAATGCCTGGCCGCCGGTGAAGGACTGGCCGGCGGATATCAAGAAGGCGTATGACGACACGCAGGGGAATTAGCCCGAGCGTCAATTGCCAGCTTGCGTCCTTCGCGCCTCCCCGCTGTCCCGCCAGCATCGCGTTGTCTGGCTCACGACTGGGCTGTGGATGCGTTTCAGAATGACCTAACAAATCCTGCGAGGCCCCATGCGCAAGCTGATCTCCACCGGTTCCCCCTTCGAGAAAACCGCCGGCTATTCGCGCGCGGTGGTGCAGGGCGACTGGAGTTTCGTCTCCGGAACGACCGGCTACGACTATGCCACGATGACGATGCCCGACACGGTCGAGGCGCAGACGCGCAATTGTCTTGCCACCATCGCCAAGGCCCTTGCCGACGGTGGCTTCGACATGGCCGATGTGGTGCGGGCGCATTACTATATTACCGACCAGGCCTATGTTGACGTGGTCTTCCCGATCCTCGGCGAGGCGTTCGGGGACATCCGCCCGGCGGCGACGATGATCGTCTGCCAGCTCAACAAGCCGGAGATAAAGATCGAGATCGAGGTGACGGCGCTCAGGCGCACTGTCTGAGGCCTGTCGCCCAGGCTGCGAAGCGGCTGGGCACAACGACGGCGTGGAGCGAGGAGCGGCCCATGGTCAAGGTCAGACGCATCGTCGCCAATATCGAAACGCCCGACATTGCGGCGGCAAAGCGCTTCTATCAGGGCGTGCTTGGCCTCGATCAGCTCATGGATATGGGCTGGATCGCCACGTACGGCTCCCAGCAGACCATGGCCGTCCAGATCAGCTTCATGTCGCAAGGCGGGTCGGGCACGCCGGTGCCGGACCTCTCGATCGAGGTCGACGATGTCGATGATGCGCTGGACCGCATGCGCAAGGCTGGCTTTGCCGTCGAATACGGCCCGGCCGACGAGCCCTGGGGCGTGCGGCGCTTCTATGTGCGCGATCCGTTCGGGCGGCTGGTGAATATCCTGTCGCATCGGTGATGGCGCGCCTACCGGCCTCTTGCGAGATGCTGGCAGGGCAGAGGGGGTGTGAAGGATCTCGAGGCTCGTCCCCTTGCGCACAGCCCGCCCGGCGTTTAGCAAGGCCGCGGTTCAATTCTCTCCCCAGGACGGTTCTCCATGGCTTCGAAAAATCTCTTCCTGCTCGCCGGCGACGGCATCGGCCCCGAGGCCATGGCCGAAGTGAAGAAGTTGATCGCGGCCATGAACGCGAAGCTCGGCAGCGGCTTTGCCACCGACGAGGGGCTGGTCGGCGGATGCGCTTACGACGCGCATGGCGCGGCGATCTCCGATGCCGACATGGAAAAGGCTGTTGCTGCGGATGCCGTGCTGTTCGGCGCCGTCGGCGGGCCGAAATGGGACAAGGTGCCCTACGAGGTGCGCCCCGAGGCCGGCCTGCTGCGCCTGCGCAAGGACATGGAGCTGTTCGCCAACCTGCGTCCGGCTATCTGCTATCCGGCTCTGGCCACCTCCTCCTCGCTCAAGCAGGAGGTGGTCGAGGGCCTCGACATCTTGATCGTGCGCGAGCTCACCGGCGGCGTCTATTTCGGCGAGCCGAAGCAGATCATCGACCTCGGCAACGGCCAGAAGCGCGGCATCGACACCCAGGTCTACGACACGTTCGAGATCGAGCGTATCTCCGGCGTCGCTTTCGAGCTGGCACGCACGCGCAAGAACCATGTCACCTCGATGGAAAAGCGCAACGTCATGAAGTCGGGCGTGCTGTGGAACGAGGTGGTCACCCAGACGCATCAGGCGAAATATGCCGACGTCAAGCTCGACCACATGCTGGCCGATGCCGGCGGCATGCAGCTGGTGCGCTGGCCAAAACAGTTCGACGTCATCGTCACCGACAATCTGTTCGGCGACATGCTCTCGGACATCGCCGCCATGCTCACCGGCTCGATCGGCATGCTGCCGTCGGCCTCGCTCGGCGCGCCGGACGTCAAGACCAAGAAGCGCAAGGCGCTCTACGAGCCGGTGCACGGCTCGGCGCCCGACATCGCCGGCAAGGGCGTCGCCAATCCGATCGCCATGATCGCCTCCTTCGCCATGTGCCTGCGCTATTCCTTCGGCATGACGGTGGAAGCCGACAAGCTCGAAGCGGCGATCGCCGCCGTGCTCGACGACGGCCTGCGCACCAAGGACATCATGTCCGAGGGCATGACCGAGGTCGGCACCACCGAGATGGGCGACGCCATCATCGCCAAGTTCCAGGGCTGATCCCCATGGCAGAGGCGGCGGTCGACGTCCGCTGGGCGACGACCGAAGACGCCGAGGCGCTCGCCACCGTGCTTTGCGCAATGGCGGCGCATTATCGGCAGTCACCGCTCGACCATGCCCGGGCGACGGCCACGGCAAAGCAGTGGCTCGGCGAGGAAAGCCCGGCCTATCCGCATTTCGCGCTGGCCTTCGCCGGTGGCGAGGTGGCCGGCCTGGCCTCGGTCGCGATCGCGCATCCGGGCATCGATCTCGACCGGCTGATGTTCTTGAAAGACCTGTTCGTACGCCAAGAGGCACGAAACGCGGGAGTGGGTGAGGCGCTGATCGGGTTTCTCGCCGGCTATTGCCTCGACAAGCGCATTGGCCGCATCGACCTCACCGCCGAGGACTGGAACGAGGGTGCGCTGCGCTTCTACGAGCGGCTCGGCGCCGAACGCCACGGCCAGAAGATCTTCCTCAGGCTGTCGGGCGAGGCACTAAGGACGGCGGCCGTCAGAATCTAACTCCGCCCGGCACCGGCCCCCACTTGTTGTCGCCGGCCTGGGTCGGGATCAGGCCGAAGACCAGGGTGGCGAGCCAGCCGACATAAGGCACGAAGCAGAGGATGGCGAGCCAGCCGGTCAGGCCGAGATCATGCAAGCGGCGCACGACGAGCGCGACCCACGGCAGGAACGTGAGCAGGACGTAAAGACCGAGAAGGCCGAACATGACGACCGGCTCATCGCCGCCGCCCTCGAGGTCGCCGCGCGACAGGTCCGCGGACAAGCCGACGCCGATGGCGACGACTAGACCGATCGTCCAGAACAGGCAAAAGCCCCAGAACTCCTTGCGCCGGGAGCGGCCGGAGAAGTTGACGTAGTTCGTCGTCACGCCACGCCAGAAATAGCTCCAGAGGCCGGTCGATTCCACCGTTCCGGCCTCGGCGTTGCGGCCGAAATGCGGCTGCCCCGCAGGCGAGCTGCCCGGCAGCGGACGGGCAGGAACTGGAACGTCGTTGTCCGCCGGATCGATGATCCGGGCGCGGGCCGAGAAGACATTGCCGGCACGTTCGCCATTCGGCTGGAACTCGACCTGGGCTCCCCTGGCAAGCGTCGTCTCGCGACGCAGGTCCTCGCGCGCGAAACTGTAGCGCCTGCCGTCGGCGCCGCTGATGAAGCCGAAGCCCTGGCGCTCGTCATAGTGAAGAACTTCGCCGCGCATCAGATCCCCCCGAGCGTCGAATTCTTTCCCTTTGCTCGATTTGACATGAGCGCCGGCCGGCGGGCAAGAGCGATGGCGTTCAGCCGGCTATCTTAGAGGCGGCAAATCGGGATAGAAGCCGCAAGTCGCCTCACAGACCGCGAAGCAATGGCCCGGAAGGACTCGATACTGCTGCCAGAAGCGGCCGACGCTCCCGGCGGCCAAAGACGGAAAATCTGCATCGACGCGACCGGCCTACTCGCCTGGCGCGGCGCGCTGGCCGGCATCCAGCGGCTGGAAGACTTCATGGTCAGGGCAGCGCTCGCCGATCCCGACCCGGATGTCGAAGTGGTGACGCTCGATTTCTCCAGCCATCGTTTCCGGCCGCTCGAAAAATTCGAGATGGATCAGTTGGGCGTCAGCGAGATCGCGCCGTTCCGGCAGCGGCCACGACTGCAAGCCGCTGCCGCGCTGCGACAGGGGTTCCAATCGGCGCGGCGCCATCCAATGGCCAAGAGTGAAGCCGATCGCCAGCTTGCGGGAATGGTGACGAACGGCCGTTCCGGCTTCACCTTCACGGTGTCGAAGCTGTTGCTGCGGGCCTATCGCTTCTCTAGGCGAGCCGGTCTCCGGGCGGGTTTGCTTCGGGGCGATGCGGCGCAGCCGACGAAAGATGTCGGGCCTCGAACCGTACTGATCAGCAATCAGCTGCTGGTCGGCGAAAAGTTAGCGGCGGTTTGCGCCGGCCCCGACAACATAGCCTTTCTTTGCCACGACATGATCCCGACCATGCGGCCCGACCTTGTCGCAAAGAACAGATGGCAGGCCGCCTTCGGGCCCAATCTCGAACGGCTGGTGCGGTCCGGCGCGGCGGCCTTCTGCACCTCCGACACCGCGGCGACGATGCTTGGCGATCACATGCGCAAGGCCGGCATAGATCTGCCGGTCGTCCATCGCTTCCCGATGCCCTCGCTGCTGCATGAGAAGGCCGCGCGGCTGAGAATGACGTCGCGGCTCGAGGCTGGCGAGCCCTACATCCTTTATTGCTCGACCATAGAGATCCGGAAGAACCACATCATGCTCGCCCGCATCTGGCAGCAGGCGCTCGACGAAGGCGTTCGGTTGCCGAAGCTCGTCTGCGTCGGCCGCTGGGGCTGGATGGTCGAGGAGCTCAGCGCCTATCTCAAGGCTCATCCGGGGCTGAAAGAAAAGATCGTCTTCGCGGGTCCTGTCAGCGACGAGGAGCTTATCGGCTATTATCGAAGTACCACCTTCGGCGTTTTCCCCTCGCATATCGAGGGCTGGGGCTATGCCGCTTCGGAGTGTCTGGATTTCGGGGTCCCGGTCATCGTCTCGACCACGCCGTCGCTGATCGAAGCGACCGGCGGCCTGATGCCCGCGGTCGATTCGACCGATCAGATCGGCTGGTATGGCGCAATCCGACGGATGACAGACGACGGTGCCTGGCGCGATTTGCTGGCCGGCCGTATCGCCGAAGAGCACAGGCCGACATCGCCTGCCGAAAGCTGGGCGGCGATAAAGGCCGGGCTCAAGGCGGCAGCAGCCTGCGCCAATTGACTCTTTACGCAAAGCGCGTAAAAGCCGGCAGCGAACGGGATCGTCTTCAATGCGCGGCCATTTGGCTCTTCTGGCATTCGATGCCCCCAGCCACGATGCACAGTATCGGGCCGGGCGTTTCGACGCGTCCGTCCGTTCTCGCAAAACTACGGCCAAAACCACCACCAAAACGGTGTGATTCCCTTGGCCTAACCACCCTCTCCCGGGTTCGGCCCGGGGGACAGAACCCGCATGAGGCCGGCGGGTTTTCTCCAACAACCAAGCGGAGAGGGACAGGAGATTTCGATGAGTTTCAAGGTTGCGGTAGTCGGCGCCACGGGCAATGTGGGCCGCGAAATGCTCAACATTCTGGACGAGCGCGGCTTCCCGGCGAGCGAAGTGGTGGCGTTGGCCTCGCGCCGCAGCCAGGGCACCGAAGTGTCCTTCGGCGACCGCACGCTGAAGGTCAAGGCGCTCGACACCTACGATTTTTCCGACACCGACATCTGCGTCATGTCGGCCGGCGGCAATGTCTCCAAGGAGTGGTCGCCCAAGATCGGCAAGCAGGGCTGTGTCGTCATCGATAATTCGTCGGCCTTCCGTTACGACCCTGACGTGCCGCTGATCGTGCCGGAAGTGAATCCGGACGCGGTCGAACTCTTCTCGCGCAAGAACATCATCGCCAATCCGAACTGCTCGACGGCGCAGCTCGTCGTGGCGCTGAAGCCGCTGCACGATGTCGCCACCATCAAGCGCGTCGTCGTCGCTACCTACCAGTCGGTCTCCGGCGCCGGCAAGGAAGGCATGGACGAGCTGTTCACGCAGACCCGCGCGGTCTTCGTCGCCGACCAGGTCGACGTCAAGAAGTTCACCAAGCGCATCGCCTTCAACGTCATCCCGCATATCGACGTCTTCCTCGACGACGGCTTCACCAAGGAGGAGTGGAAGATGGTCGCCGAGACCAAGAAGATGCTCGATCCCAAGATCAAGCTGACGGCGACCTGCGTGCGCGTGCCGGTGTTCATCGGCCACTCGGAAGCCGTCAACATCGAGTTCGAGAAGCCGATCACCGCCGACGAGGCGCGCGAGATCCTGCGCGAGGCTCCCGGCTGCCAGGTCTTGGACAAGCGCGAGAACGGCGGCTACATCACGCCGCTCGAGTCGGCCGGCGAGGACGCCACCTTCATCTCGCGCATCCGCGAGGATTCGACCGTCGATAACGGCCTGTCGATGTGGGTCGTCTCCGACAATCTGCGCAAGGGCGCGGCGCTCAACGCCGTCCAGATCGCCGAGCTGTTGGTCGAGCGGGGCCTGATCCAGCCGAAGAAGAAGGCGGCTTAATTTCGCTCACGGGCGGCACCGCCGCTTCGCGGCTGGCCCTCCGCGAGGGCGCCGGACGACCGGCGGCCCGCGGTCGCGGGCTCGGCCTTCGGCCGTTGGGCTCTCGCTCACGGGCCGCGCGTCGCGGGCGGCCTTCCGCCGATAGCTCTCTTTTCCCCGTTCACGGGAAAGGTCGCGGCAGGAGGATGAGGGTGGCGCCGCAATGGGTGTGACGAGCGATGCCCGCTGCTTCCATGTGCTGAGGCGCTAGCCACTGTTCTCCGCAGCCAGCTGCCGCAGGATGCCGAGCGCCTCTTCCGCCCGCTCCGCCGGGACAAACAGATGGTCATGATAAAAGGCCGAGACCGGATTGACGCCCATGCCGGCAGCGGCGAGCCGCGTCGTGATCGCGGCCAGAAAGCCGACGGCGTCGAGCGACGAATGGATGTCGAGCGTGATCATCCGGCAGGGGAACGTGCCGGCGAGGCCGGCTAGCTTCGCTTGGTCCTCCGACACGATCAGCGTCAGACCTTCCCGCTCGCGAAACTGCATGACCGGATCAAGACCGTGCGGCACGGCCACACCCGGCGCCAGCGTCGCGAAAACATGGACATCGGGGAGCAGTTTCGGCGTCATCGACGCCAGTAGTCTTTGGAGATTGGTCTCGCCGGTCATTCTCTCTCCTTCGGTCATGCATTCTCACTCAATCATGCGTTCGAAAAAAGCGCACCGGCCCTTGTCGGATCGCCGCCCTGCCCGCCGTCCTTGGCTCGAAACTGGCAAAACAGCCAGGCTCCAACCAAGGAGGGAACACCAATGAGCATTTCAGAAACCGCTCCCGTCTCGAACGGCGCCTTGTGGACCGGGCGCGCGCTTAGCGCCATTGTCATCCTTTTCATGATCTTCGACGGCGTCATCAAGCTGCCGCCGCTGCAGATCGTCACCGAGACGATGGCGCAGCTCGGCTGGCCGGATGACCCAAACACCGCGCGGCTGCTCGGCATCGTCGGCCTGATCTCGACTGTGCTTTATGCGCTGCCGCGCACGTCCGTGCTCGGCGCCATCCTGCTCACCCCCTATATGGGCGGCGCGATTTCCACGCATGTGCGCATCGGCAACCCGCTGCTTTCGCACACGCTTTTCGGCGTCTATCTTGCTGTTGTCCTGTGGGGCGGGCTCTATCTGCGCGACCCCAGAGTGCGCGCGCTGATCCCGTTCAGCCGCTGAGGCGGTTCGTTCTGGTGATTCCACCGGCTGCGGCGACCGCAAGGCTTCGAAGCCGGGTTGCCAAGCTGCGTTACCGAACGCTAATTCGTGAGCACTCTCAATGCTGTCGAGGCCGGTTGGCGCAACCCGCGCCTGCCTTCGAAACAGCAATATTCGTTCCCTTCGGGATCAAATTAGCCGTTTGCGAGTTAAAGCTTGGCGGCGAGGACGGCGATCCCGTGAGAGAGGAACTGAAATGAAGAAAGCGATTACCATTCT
>NZ_RZSR01001841.1:0-409 GCF_004023265.1 Mesorhizobium sp. M1A.F.Ca.IN.020.06.1.1 | reverse complement strand
GAACGCCGCAGCGCTTGACTGCCTGCCGCAGGTCGCCGTCAGCGATGACGCCGCGACCAAGATCCGCCTCGGCAATCCCGTCATCATTCGAGGGCGCGACGCGCCGGTCGAGGCCGAGGAGGCCTGTGCCACGGCGCGCGGCAAGCTCGTCGCCATCGGCGCCATCGAACAGGGCATGTTCAAGCCCAAGCGGGTCTTTGCCGGTTGACGGCACTCGGCTAGTTTCGGCTCGCAGTTCCAGGAAAACGTGTAACGGTTCTCGTCGGAATTGCATGAAAACCGACGGTTAGAGCAGCGATCTGCTATGACGTCGCGCCCCAGGGGAGCTCATGGCCCAGAGGAATCATGGCCCAGAGGAATCATGGCCCAGAGGATTATGGCCCAGAGGATTGTGGCAATGGCTGAGACC
>NZ_RZSR01001840.1:0-410 GCF_004023265.1 Mesorhizobium sp. M1A.F.Ca.IN.020.06.1.1 | reverse complement strand
GGCCACGAGCAAGGCGACGCAGTTTGCCCTGCTTGGCCAGGCGCGAAAGCGCCTGATCGACTGCCGCGCGGTTGGCCACATCGAGGAAATCACTAGGTGTGAAGACGCGGCCGCGGCCGCCGGCGCGGACGCGCTTCATGATCCGATCCGGAACCGACGCTGTGTTCGTTTTCATGCGTCAGAAAATAGGCATGTTTTTTCTGACATTCAAGCCCCACTCAACTCGCAATCCTTCGAGACTGGATCCGGCCCTGTCTGCGACCTCACACGCGTTGTGTGTTAGGAGTTTGTAATCAGCTTGTCTGGCCCCTCGCCCCCTTGAAAAAGACGCTGACCCCGTAAAGCCGAGATTCGTAACCAGGTCGGAGACAGCCAGTCCCGGCTCGTTATGCCGGCGGACTATCCACCGT
>NZ_RZSR01001839.1:0-358 GCF_004023265.1 Mesorhizobium sp. M1A.F.Ca.IN.020.06.1.1 | reverse complement strand
ATCGCGCTCTCCTTGGTCATGTCGGATGACGCTGAGCGATCGCAGATGGAAACAGCGCCGGCGATCGAGCCTGCAGCCCATAGGCAGCATCGGTCCGTCGGCCGATCCCGCGGCGCGAAAGGGACGGGCTACATCGTTCCGCGCAAGGCGGGCTGAACGCGCCCCTATCCGGGTTAATTGCAGGCTGCCTTGGCTTTCAATCGGACTTGCCCGAGTCCTCAAGTCCGACGATTGCAGCCAGTATGGCATCGTAAGCGCTCCCGATCTCCTCTTCAATCTCATGCTCGGAAACACCTGCGGCCTTCGCATCTGCAAAGAGCTTGGTCGTCAATTCCGCGACGGAAATGATGTCAGCGCC
>NZ_RZSR01001838.1:0-411 GCF_004023265.1 Mesorhizobium sp. M1A.F.Ca.IN.020.06.1.1 | reverse complement strand
GCCTTCGAGCGAGACGATGTAGCGGAACTGCCGCTGGTGCGCGATCGTGAGATACGGCTTGCGATAGTTCTCCGGGGCGCTTGGCTTGGGCGAGCCGGCATCGCAAGACGGCAGGTCGCGCACGGCATCGACGAACCGTTTGCGGATCGGATTGTTGAAATGACCGCGCCAGACCGCCATCGGGCGCTTGTCGGCGAAGGACAGATTGTCCTTTGGCATGTTGAAATGGCGGAACTTGTCGAGCTTCATGATCACGGCGTTGCCGTTGTCGTTACGGATCGGCCGGTCCTTGACGATTGACGGCACCGCCGGAACGTCGACGACGTCGCCAAACTCGAGATCGATGAGCAGGTGGCGATCGAAGTAGCGGGCGAACTCCTTCAGGTCGTAATAGTACATGCTCCCGAAATT
>NZ_RZSR01001837.1:0-412 GCF_004023265.1 Mesorhizobium sp. M1A.F.Ca.IN.020.06.1.1 | reverse complement strand
TGCGGTGCCGATGCCACAGCTTCCGGAAGGCTCGCCCTTCCAGGACTTTTTCGATGACTTCTTCAAGAACCGCGGCGGCGACAAGGGCGGCGGGCAGAAGGTGCAGTCGCTTGGCTCCGGCTTCGTCATCGATGCCGAGCAGGGCATCGTGGTGACCAACAATCACGTCATCGCCGATGCCGACGACATCGAGGTCAATTTCTCCGACGGCGTGACGCTGAAGGCGACGCTTGTCGGCACTGATACAAAGACCGACGTCGCGTTGCTGAAGGTCGATCCGAAGGGCCACAAATTAACGGCGGTGAAGTTCGGCGATTCCACCAAGATGCGCGTCGGCGACTGGGTGATGGCGATCGGCAATCCGTTCGGTCTTGGCGGCACGGTCACGGTCGGCATCGTCTCGGCGCGCAAC
>NZ_RZSR01001836.1:0-413 GCF_004023265.1 Mesorhizobium sp. M1A.F.Ca.IN.020.06.1.1 | reverse complement strand
TTTGCTGAGGATCCCGATAGGCAGGGTAACCTCGTCCTGGTTGCCACTCCCGACGAGGAGCGCGGATCTCGGGGCATGCGGAGCCTTCGTGACGCACTGCCCGCGATCGCAGCTGAGTTCGGTCTCGACATTGTAGCCGGAATTAACCTCGACGCGACGAGCGACCAAGGCGATGGCACCGAGGGCCGCGCCATCTACCGCGGCACGATCGGCAAGGCGCTTCCGTTCGGTCTCGTTATTGGACACTCCTCACACGCCAGCTATCCATTCGAGGGTATCAGCGCTCAACTGCTCGCGTCAGAGGCTATGAAGGCAATCGAAGGCAACCCGTCTCTGTGTGACAGGTCCGACGGGGAAGTCTCGCCGCCGCCGATCTGCCTCGAATGTAAGGATCTGCGCGGCGGCTATGAGGT
>NZ_RZSR01001835.1:0-413 GCF_004023265.1 Mesorhizobium sp. M1A.F.Ca.IN.020.06.1.1 | reverse complement strand
ATCGTGGCCGATGTCACCGTGGATAGGCTCGAATAGAGCACTGCGCGCGGGTCGTCCTGATTGCCTTTGCCGTTGCGGCCCTGCTCGGCCCGGGCCGAGGCGAAGGCGGAGAGGTCGCTCAGCCCGTCGATCGCGGCGCGGCGCGCGATGCGCAGATAAATCACCTTCTCGCGCTCGGGGTCCATCATCGAGGTGATGTCTGCGAGCTTGTGTTGGCTGATCGACATGTGCAGCGCAATCACACCGGAGACGAAGGAATCGGCGAACTGGCTGGCATAGGGGGAATAGAGATAGCCGGCGACATATTGCGTCGAGGCAAGCGCGAAGCGCGCGGCGTCGCCTTGTGTCGCTGCGAGGCCGACCGAGCGGCGAAGCGCTGCCTCCTCGACCAGTGTGCCGGGGCTGAGCAGGCG
>NZ_RZSR01001834.1:0-417 GCF_004023265.1 Mesorhizobium sp. M1A.F.Ca.IN.020.06.1.1 | reverse complement strand
GCGTTGACGCAAACACCGGGGACGGGATATCGTTGGGCGCCAGGATGGAAACTTCTAGCCGATGTCCCTCCCTTACGACGTGGCCGATCGGGTCCAGGGAGAATCTCGCCTTGTAAATCTTCCCCGGCTCGAGTTCCTGCACTTCGCGGAGCGATTGATTGATCTGGTCGGGCCTCGTGCGCGCCGGATCGATCTGGCGCAGCGACGCGCGTAAGAAGCCCCGCGTCAGATATGTTGTATTTCCCTCCGGGTCCACGTCCTTTAGAGTCACCATGAAATCTGTGTCAGTCTGATCGGAGCTAAAGTGGAACGAGACGTCAGGATTACCCAGGAGGGTCATGTCCGCTTCCATCGGATCGGTCCGATAATGCAGGGAGCCGGAGGCTTGCGGTGTCAAGGCGAACTGTGGGTTCGATC
>NZ_RZSR01001833.1:0-418 GCF_004023265.1 Mesorhizobium sp. M1A.F.Ca.IN.020.06.1.1 | reverse complement strand
CTGGAACCTGTTTCCCGAGCGAGCACTCGGCGCGCAGGCGCGCGCGCTGAGCGCCGAGTGCTCGCTCGGGAAACAGGTTCCAGTGCTCCCAGGGGTCTTCGCGAAGATCGAACAGCTCCCTCCAGGCCGGCTGGTTGGGATAGCGGGTGAACCGCCACTCCTTGGAGATGATCGACTGGTTGTAGAGGCAGGGGTCACGTCGCGGATGATATTCACCGAACAGGAAGTCGCGGACGTCGGCGACCCGGCCGTCGATCAGCGGCTTGAGATCGGTGCCGTCGGTCGCGGGCGCCGGCAGGCCGAGCAGCGATGCGATGGTCGCGAACAGGTCGAGGTGGCTGGTCAGCGCATCGAGGCTTGTTCCGGCGCGGATGCCTGGACCGCTAAGAACCAGCGGGACCTGCAGCAGTTGTCGGTA
>NZ_RZSR01001832.1:0-419 GCF_004023265.1 Mesorhizobium sp. M1A.F.Ca.IN.020.06.1.1 | reverse complement strand
GGAAGAGGAGCTGCTGTCACTGCCCCTCCTCTACCGCTCGGCACTGTCCTCGCTTTCGGTGGCGCGAGCCACTTCGCTCGACAGCGCACTGATTGCTTACCTCGAAGCGCTCTGCCTGCGCGGCTATTTTTACCTCTATGGCGCGCGGCGATCCTTGAGAACGCGCATCGGCGACTTCTTCCTGCACGACTGGCCGGCGGCGATCCGCGACTTGTGGCGCGAGGTGTGGGCATCGGTCGCCTTGACGGTGATCGGCGCCATTGCCGGGTACTGGCTGGTCGCCTCCGACAAGCGCTGGTACGACGCCATCATCGCGCCGAGCCTCGCCGGCGGGCGCAATCCGGATTCGTCGGCCGAGATGCTGCGCAGCGTGCTTTATGGCGGCGGCGACCACTTTCTGTCGGGCTTCGCCGCTTATC
>NZ_RZSR01000183.1:0-7978 GCF_004023265.1 Mesorhizobium sp. M1A.F.Ca.IN.020.06.1.1 | reverse complement strand
TCGTGCTGCCGGCCTTCGTCGAGGGCCACATCCATCTCGACACCTCCTTCGATGGCGATGCCTGGCGCTCGCACATTCCCTGCACCAACGGCTTCGATGTGCGCGAGCGGGTCGCCTTCCAGATGCGGAACCTCGAGCAGGCCGCGCCGATGGAAGAGCGCGCGAAAAACCAGCTCGAGCTTTGCATCGGCAATGGCAGCCTTGCGATGCGCAGCCACGTCATGGTCGACGCCGCGGTCGGGCTGAAACATGTCGAGACGATCCTTGCCGTGCGCGAAAAATATCGCGAGCTGATCGACATCCAGCTCGTCGCCTTCCCGCAAAGCGGCATCCAGTCGTCGCCCGGCACCGCCGAGCTTCTGGACGAGGCTTTGAAGCTCGGCTGCGATCTGATCGGCGGGCTGGACCCGGCAAGCTTCGACCGCGATGTGAAGGGCCATCTCGACGTCGTCTTCGGCCTTGCCGAAAAACACGGCGCCGGAATCGATATCCACCTGCATGACGGCGGCACCCTCGGCCTGTTCGAGATCGAGGAGATCGCCGCGCGGACCACGGCACTGGGCATGCAAGGCAAAGTCGCTGTCAGCCACGCCTATGCGCTGGGCGACATTTCCGCCGACGCGCTGGCCGAAGCCGGCGAGCTGCTCGCCGCCTCCGGCGTCGCCATCATGACCAACGCGCCCGGCAACCATCCTTTCCCGCCGGTGGCGGCATTGCGCAAGGCGGGCGTCACGGTCTTTGCCGGCTCCGACAACATCCGCGATTCCTGGTGGCCCTACGGCGATGGCGACATGCTGAACCGCGCCAACATGATCGGCTACCGCTCCGGCTTCTACGAGGATCGCGAGCTGGAAGCCGCCTACGACGTGGTGAGCCATGCCGGCGCCAGGGCGCTAGGACTCGAAGGCTATGGCATCGCCGTCGGCGCCAAGGCCGATTTCGTCGCGCTCAGGGCCGAGCATGTGCCGGAAGCGGTGGTGGCCGTGCCGAAGGAGCGGACCGTGTATCGCGCGGGCAGGGAAGTGATCAGGGACGGGAAGGTGGTTGATCGGGCCGGCCTCACCGGCCTGCCATCTGCTTGACAGTCCGATAGCCGTACCGCATTTTCCGGCGAGGCAGGGGAGATTTCGCCATGAAAAAAGAATATTCGAAGCCGACGTTCGTCCGCAAAGGCCGGCTCTCGGCGCAGACCGCGCAGCAACTTCCTTCCGGTGGTACGGACTAACACCTGACGCCTATCTTGGCGGACAAGGCAATCAGCAATTGTGCGCCCGTTATTGCCGGCAGCGCCGCCTGTTGGCACTCGCCTCTAGTCTAGTGCCGCGACGTCGAAACCCAATTTAATTCGCACACAAATGTTTCAGGCCGCTCCGGCTTCGTGAAGCATTTCACCGTCTGCGCGCAATCGCCTGGTTACAGACGCACCTGAAAAGCGGCGCCCGGAGGGCGGCCGCCAGTTCTGCCGCTGCTTTGTGGAGGTTGCGATGTTTAAGAGCCTTAACCGAATTCGCGCCGCGTTCGCGCAGGCGAGCAGGCGCCGCAGGACGACGCGCGAGCTGAACGAACTGCCGCCGGAGATCCGCAAGGACATCGGATGGCCCGATACGGCCCGGGACGACGAGATTCGATTGCCGTTCTAATGCATTGTTGCCCAAAGTGCGGAGCGGTTTGGGGATAAGGGCATGCATAAGCAAAGCCTCGGCCTGCGGTGACGTGATGCCGGCAGCACGGGACGACGAACGCGCCGTCCCTGCTGCCTGGCCAGGCCGTCAGCCGGCGGGCTTGTAGGCCCCGGCAGCCTTGTTGGCGACCTCGAGCACCGCCTTCATGTCGAGTTCTTCGAGGACGACCAGCTCGCTCAACGAGCCGCTCGCGCGCACGGCAAGGGCCATGCCCATCCCGGCGACCTGATCCGGCACCTCGCCATTGACGACGACGTCGTAAATGCCGCGCGTGAACATGACGCTGCTCATCCTGCCGCCGACGCTTTCAAAGAGCGCCTGGATTGCAGCTTCGCGGTTCGATCCCTGCATCAGCCCTTTGGCGGCATGGGGTTCGTAACTTGCCAGTATGGTGACCTTCATGGCTATCTCCTCCAAATATCATTGCCTCAGGCTGCTCAATGGTTTGAGCAGCCGAGGTGATTGTTGTTTCACTGACATTTGACTTGGTCACGGACCGCCCGGGCACCATGGCCAACAGGCGGTTCAGCCGGAGCACGGCTTCGGCTTGCGACAATATGCGCCTATTCTAATATTACGACAATCCCGCGATGAGCGGACCGCCGTCGTGTCAGATATCTCCGTCAGGATATGTGGGTCAAATGTCGTCGGAGCGATGCGCCATGGCCGTTTTGTGTATTCACGCGACGGACGTGGCCTGATAATAGGTCAACGAAGCTGACCTAAATGCTAAGACCCTGAACGAAGCACTGCGGGAGGTGCGCTTTGACCGTGTTGAACCTTCTGGCCTCGCGCTCCTCGCGCATGAAGGCCTCGGAAATCCGCGAGCTCCTGAAGCTGCTCGATCAGCCCGACATCATCTCGTTCGCCGGCGGTATTCCCGATGCCTCGCTGTTTCCGGCCGAGGCCATCGGCGACGCCTATCAGGCCGTGCTCGGCGGCGCGGAAGCGGGGGCCGCGCTGCAATACCAGGTCAGCGAAGGTTTCCTGCCGCTGCGCAAATGGCTGGCCGGCTATATGGGCGGACTCGGCATCCGATGCGACGAGGGCAACATCTTCATCACCTCCGGCTCGCAGCAGGCGCTCGACTATCTTGGCAAGCTGTTTCTGTCGCCGGGCGATACCGCGCTGGTCACCTGGCCGACCTATCTCGGCGCGCTGCAGGCCTTCAACGCCTACGAGCCGCGTTACGACCGGCTGAACATTGCCGGCGGCAACATGACGCCGGAGGCCTATCGCGCGGCAGCCGCGGGCAACGGCGGCAAGGTGAAATTCGCCTATCTGGTGCCGGATTTCGCCAACCCGACTGGCAACACGCTGGATAGCAAGCAGCGCGAGGCGGTGCTCGACCTCGCCGGCGAGCTCGACATCGCCGTCATCGAGGACGCCGCCTATCGGGCGCTGCGGTATGACGGCGAGGCGGTGCCGCCGATCCTGGCGCTGGATTGTGCCCGCTCGGGCGGCATCGACAATGCCCGCACGCTCTTTTGCGGCTCCTTCTCCAAGATCCTGTCGCCAGGCATGCGCGTCGGCTGGGTCTGCGCGCCGCGCCATGTGGTGGAAAAGCTGGTGCTGATGAAACAGGCCTCCGATCTGCACAGCCCGTCGATCAACCAGATGGTCATGCATCGCGTTGCCGAGACCATCTTCGACGCCCAGGTGGAGAAGCTGATCGGTGCCTATCGCCGTCGCCGCGACGCGCTGCTCGGCGCGCTCGAGGAAAACATGCCGGACGGCATTTCCTGGAGCCGGCCGGAAGGCGGCATGTTCGTCTGGCTGACGCTGCCCGAAGGCACTGACGCCACCGCGTTGCTGGCGCGTTCGGTAAAAGAGGCGCGCGTCGCCTTCGTGCCGGGCAACGCCTTTTACGCCGACGGCACTGGCCGCAACACGCTGCGCATGTCCTTCACGCTGGCCGACGACCGCGCGGTGGGCGAGGGCGTGCCGCGATTGGCGAAGCTGCTGAGGTAGCCAATTCCCTCAAAGAGAGATCGACAGCCGGCTATCACCTCCTTCTCGCGCAGGCGTGATTGGTAGTGCGCAGCCGTGATTATAGCCCCGCCGATTCTTCGGCTAGGGTCGCGGCCGATCCAACACCCCCTGGATCGGCAGGCAGCGAAGTCCCACCTTCAAGGCCTCAACGAAAGAGCCCCGACGGCTTCCACCGGCGGGGCTTTTTTGTGTCGGCGATCCGGCGCGAATCGAAACCGCCCTACTTGTTGCAGTTCTGCATGTTCGAGGTCGTATTGCCGCTGGCCGTGTTGTTGTCGGTATCGTTGGCGCCCGTATCCTTGCAGCGATCCTGCATGCCGGCCGGCTGGTTCGTCGAATTCGTGGAATTCATGGAATTCGTGGAATTCGTGGTGGTCGTATCCGTGCCAGGGGTTGTCGGCGTGGTGACCGTGGCACCGCCCGTCGCACTGCCCGAGGCGCCGCCAGTCGTGCCCGAGACGCCGCCCGAAACGCTGCCGCTGGCGTCGCCGCTCGCGCCGGCTGTCTGAGCCATGGCGCCCGAGGTCGCGAGCGCCAGGGTAAGAACGGAAGCTGCGAGAATCTTCTTCATCATCAGGAAATCTCCATTGGTTTGCATCGTTGACTAAGTTTCCAACGGAGCTTTCCAGGGGATGTTCCGGCTGAAAAAATTCGTGAAGAACCGCATAGCTCTGTTTTTCTGAGCCAACAGCCAGATCGCGTGGCGGCACTTTCAGGAAGGGCCGGCAAGGACAAATCTGTCGCCCGGGTTGGCGAGAGGGGGGATAGTATACACGCATCGCCGCGCGTGACACTGGTCATCCGCAGTGCTCCGGATCCTCTCCTTGTAAGGGAGATCGGCAGCTCCGGCGCCTGCCGACCCGTCACGCAAAGTTGCTCGGCTCCGGCGCGCCTTTCGGATAGACTTTGGGCAATCCAAGTAGAAGGAGTGAAGCCATGACTTCGCGCCTCAGCCTGATTGGACTTGCCTTCGCTGCCTTCGCCACTCAGGCATTCGCCTTCGAGATCTCCAGCCCGTCGGTTTCCAACGACAAGTGGGACGCAAAATATCTCGGCGACAAGCCCGGATGCGGCGGCAAGAGCGTCTCGATCGCGCTTGCCTGGAAGGATCCGCCGGCGGGCACCAGGAGCTACGCGCTCACCATGTTCGATCCCGACGCCAACGACGGCAAGGGGTTCTGGCATTGGCTTGCCTGGAACATCCCGGCAAGCGCCAAGGGCCTCGCCGAAGGCGCCAGCTCCAAAGGCGGCAAGCGCCTGCCGAAGGGCACGGTGTCCGGCATGGGCGGCGTCGGTCGCACCGGCTATTTCGGCCCATGTCCGCCGCCCGGCAGCGGCACGCACCACTATGTCTTCACGATCTATGCGCTGAGTGAGGCGAAGCTGCGCACGCCGGAAAATCCGTCGCCCGAAATGGTGTCGGTCGCGGCGAAGAGCCAGGCGCTGGCGGAGGCCAGTGTGACGTATACCTACGGGAGGTAGCTGATCTCCCCCCTCGAGGGGGGAGATGGCCGGCAGGCCAAAGCGGGTCGATGCGCGTAGCGCCGACGCCCGAAGAACAATAAGAGGGCAAGTTGGCGCATCATGCGCGCCGACCCTCTCTGTCGCCTTCGGCGACATCTCCCCCGCAAGGGGAGATCAGCAGCTCACTCCGCCGCTTGCAACCTGTCCTGCGTCTTCGTCTCGAAATCGCTGGCGTCGTGGCGCTCGTGCAGCTGGGAGGCCGGATCGCCGGAGATGCGGTTGACCATGCGGCCGCGCCTTACCGCAGGCCTGGCGTCGATCGCGTCGGCCCAGCGCTGCACGTGCTTGTATTCATGCACGGCGAGGAACTGCGCGGCATCGTTGTAGCTGCGGCCTTTGGCGAGCCCGCCATACCAGGGCCAGACCGCCATGTCGGCGATGGTGTAATCCGGCCCGGCGAGATACTCGCTTTCCGCCAGCCGCCGATCCAGCACGTCCATCTGCCGCTTGGTTTCCATGGCGAAGCGGTCGATGGCGTATTCGATCTTTTCCGGCGCATAGGCGTAGAAATGCCCGAAGCCGCCGCCGAGATAGGGCGCCGAGCCCATCTGCCAGAACAGCCACGAGAAGGTTTCGGCCCGCGCTGCACGCTCCGTCGGCAGAAACTCGCCGAATTTTTCCGCCAGATAGGTGAGGATCGAGCCCGACTCGAACACGCGCACCGGCTTCGGCTCGCTGCGGTCCATCAGCGCCGGGATCTTGGAGTTCGGATTGACCTCGACGAAGCCCGAGCCGAACTGGTCGCCGTCATTGATGCGAATCAGCCAGGCGTCGTATTCGGCGCCCTTGTGGCCGCGCGCCAGCAACTCCTCCAGCATGATCGTCACCTTCTGGCCGTTGGGCGTGGCCAGCGAATAGAGCTGAAGCGGATGCTTGCCGACAGGCAATTCCTTCTCGTGCGTCGGCCCGGCGACTGGCCGGTTGATGGAGGCGAAGGTGCCGCCATTCGGCTTGTTCCAGGTCCAGACTTTCGGCGGGTTGTACTGGTTCATCTCGGGAGGCCTTGTTGCTGTGAGCGGGATGCGGGGTTCGTTGGCGCAAGATTTAGGTGCGGTTGCGCGGGCGTCAAAGAAAAAAGTTCAAATTTCGTTGAACTAACGCTTGGGCCAGCAGCGCCCCGCCTTCTCCGTCAGGGACAGATGCCCTTGCACCGCGTCCCTTTGGCCATACTTATAGAAAAAGACCCGTAATTCAGGATCGACGATGACCATCGAAAAAATCTCGCGCTCCGTCGTGGCCGTGCGCGCCACGGTTCCGGACGACGCCTTCACCGCCAATGCGCTGGGCACGCGCCGTGAGGGCAGCGGCGTGGTGATCCGCGACAGCGGGCTGGTTCTCACCATCGGCTATCTCGTCACCGAGGCCGAGGAGGTCTGGCTGACCGACCAGGACGGCCGCGTGGTTGCGGCGCATGCGCTGGCCTATGACCAGGAGACCGGCTTCGGCCTGGTGCAGGCGCTGGCGCCGCTCGGCCTGCCGGCGGTCAAGTTTGGCAACGCCAGGAAGGCCAATATCGGCGACGCCGTGACGCTTGCCGACGGCATCGGCCAGCAGGTCGACGCCCACATCGTCACCAAGCAGGAATTCGCCGGCTATTGGGAATATCTCATCGACGAGGCGATCTTCACCGCGCCGGCGCATCCGTCGTGGGGTGGTGCTGCGCTGTTCGACCGTGACGGCAAGCTGCTCGGCGTCGGCTCGCTGCGCCTGCAGATGAGCCGCGCCGGCGAGGTTGCCGACATCAACATGATCGTGCCGATCGACCTTCTGACGCCGATCCTCGACGATCTGGTCAAGCGCGGCCAGGTCGCCAAGCCGCCGCGCCCGTGGCTCGGCGCCTTCTCGGCGGAGTCGAACGGCATGGTGGTGGTGATGAGCGTCGCCGAAGGTGGTCCCGCGGCAAAGGCTGGCCTTCGCCAAGGCGACATCATCTCCGACGTGCGCGACGGCGAGGTTGACGGTCTCGCCGACTTCTATCGAAAACTCTGGCAGAACCCGGCCGGCGCGGAAATTCCGTTGCGCGTCGTGCGCGACGGCCGTGAGACCTGGCTTCGCGTAAAATCGGCCGACCGCAACTCCTTCCTCAAGAAGCCGCAGCTGCAGTAACGTGCATCCAAGGCTGCTGAAGACCTTTCTCGCGGTCGCGCGCACACGCAACGTCACGCGCGCGGCGGGCGAGCTCAATCTCGCGCAGTCGAGCGTCAGCGACCAGATCCAGTCGCTCGAGGCCGAGCTGGGCGCGACGCTGTTCACACGGTCGCGGCAAGGGCTGGACCTGACCCCGGCCGGCGAGGCGCTGCAAGCTTACGCCGAGGAATTGCTGGCGCTCGCCGACGACGCCCGGGCCGCCATCGATGCCACCAAGGCCGAGACGGCCGGCAGCCTGTCGATCGGCGCGCTCGAGACGATCGCTTCGGCAAAACTTCCCGGCTGGCTCGCCGATTTCCAGGCCGTTCATCCCGACATCAACATCAGGCTGAAAATCGCAGGCAGCGGCGAGTTGCGCCGCAGGCTGGGAGAGGGCGGGATCGACGTCGCCTTCTGCTTCGACAGACCGGGCGCCAGCGAGCCCGACGAGCGCTTCGCCAGGCGCCCCGTCGCGGCCGAGCCACTGGTGCTGATCGCGCCGCCGGGCGAGAACCGGGCGGATGTCGATCTGGGGGAGCTTGCCGAAAAGCGCTTCGTCGCCACCGAAACCGGATGCGTCTACCGCGCCATGGTCGACACGGCCTTCACCGAGGCGGGCCTCGGCGGACCGAAGCTCGCGGCCGCGGCTGGCA
>NZ_RZSR01001831.1:0-421 GCF_004023265.1 Mesorhizobium sp. M1A.F.Ca.IN.020.06.1.1 | reverse complement strand
GCGTCACCATGCGGCGGATCGACAGCACGTTGCCGAGATATTGCTCGACCTCGCGGATCGAGGTCTGGAAGTTTTCCAGCACCGTGTCGGCATAGCGGGCCGTGCGGCTCTCGTTGTCCGAGTAGACATAGCGGGCAAGGCCCGAGCGCCGTCTCTCCGGCGGTCGCCAGGTGAGGATCAGCGCATGGCGGCTCTCGAAATGTCCCCTCCCCTCCTCAAAGTGCGCGCGGCGCTCATCGTCGATCGCGCGCGTCACCGGATCGGGGAAATCGCATTCCTCGCGCGCCGGATAATCGGAGGTCGCGACCCGCACCGCCTCGACCTGGATCATCCAGCCTGAGCCGAGGCGCGACAGGATCGCGTTGATCTGGCGGGAGACCTCGTTGCGCTCGGCATTGGTCGAACTCTCCGAATCCGGTCC
>NZ_RZSR01001830.1:0-423 GCF_004023265.1 Mesorhizobium sp. M1A.F.Ca.IN.020.06.1.1 | reverse complement strand
GGCCACGCCTGCAGCCGCGTCACGATTGAGGCCTTGCGAGAAGCCGCTGGCGTTGGCGACGATGCCGGCAAGGGCCGCGCCCACCGCGTAGCCGATCCGCTGCATGGTCGGCACGGCGGCGGAAGCGATCGTCTGCTCGCCGTCGCGGGCCGAAGCGACGATGACGCGCGTCAAGAACGGCCAGCAGACGCCGAAGCCGCCGCCCTGCAGCAGAGCGCAGAGCAGGATCAGCGGGATCGAACCTGCGGGGATGGCGTAGGCGAAACTGGCAAGACCGGAGGCGATCATCAGCGCGCCGACGACGATGATCAGTCTTTCGCGTTCCAGCGGCGCATTGGCGATGAGGATCGACAGGATCGACCAGGCGATGGATTCGGCGGCGATGATATAGCCGGTGGTCAGGATCGGAATGCCGTGCAGCGT
>NZ_RZSR01001829.1:0-423 GCF_004023265.1 Mesorhizobium sp. M1A.F.Ca.IN.020.06.1.1 | reverse complement strand
CCATGTCTCGATGGCTGCCCACGGCGCGCGCCGCCTGCTCGGCATGATCGAGAATGCAACGGCCGTCATCGGCATCGAGCTGTTGGCAGCCGCGCAAGGCTGCGATTTCCATGCCCCGCTCGCTTCGAGCGAAGCGCTGGAAACGGTGCGCAAGCTGGTCCGAGCCGAGGTGCCGCATCTCGACAACGACCGGCATTTCCATCCCGACATGGAAAAGGCGATCGCCCTGGTCCGCAGCGGCGCGGCGGTTAAGGCGGCGGCTGCGGTGGCGCTGCCGGGGATTGCGTCATGAGATTGAATGCTCTGATAGGTCGCGATCCTTCACGCCCCCCTCCGTCCTGCCGGACATCTCCCCCACAAGGGGGGAGATTGGCAACTTTGGCGCCCCGCTCCTTCTTGCAACGTGGACGATTGGCGAAAGCC
>NZ_RZSR01001828.1:0-424 GCF_004023265.1 Mesorhizobium sp. M1A.F.Ca.IN.020.06.1.1 | reverse complement strand
CCTATGTGAAGGCCGCGGCCGCGTGGCGCATCGTCGGCATCACCGGGATGCTGATGGCGGTGATCGGCTTCAGCTACGCGCTCTATCAGAGCACTGAGGTCAAGCTCGTTCCCTACATCGTCGAGGTCGACCGCCTAGGAACGGCAGTCACCGCCGGATTCGCCCAGCAGATCGAATATGCCGATCCGCGGGTCGTGCGGGCGACGCTCGGAAGTTTTGTATCGACCTTCCGCAGCGTGACGCCGGATGCCGTGGTGCAAAAACAATATATCGACCGCACCTACGCGCTGCTGCGAACCTCGGATCCCGCGACCGAGAAGGTCAACGCCTGGTTCCGCGGGAACTCGCCGTTCGAGAAGGCGAAGACGGCGACAGTCGCCGTCGAGGTCAACAATGTCGTGCCGCTCTCCAACCAGAGCTACCA
>NZ_RZSR01001827.1:0-426 GCF_004023265.1 Mesorhizobium sp. M1A.F.Ca.IN.020.06.1.1 | reverse complement strand
ACGAGCGAACTCAAAACGACCCGCGAGGTGTTCGATCCGGTCAGCGGCGCACCGCGCAGCTACGGCATCGTCGAGCGCGACTCGCTCCGCCCCGGCGATCGGATCGCGGGCCCCGCGGTCATCGTCGAGCGCGAAACTTCCACCGTCGTCACCACCAGCTTCGACGCCGTCATCCAGAGCGACGGCGCGATCCTACTGATCCGCAAAGGCAGCCAGGCATGAGCGATATTGGCGAAATCCGCATGCAGGTCATGTGGAACCGATTGATCTCGGTGGTCGAGGAGCAGGCGCTCACCCTGCTGCGCACCGCCTTCTCGACTTCGGTGCGCGAATCCGGCGACCTGTCGGCTGGCGTGTTCGACCCGCGCGGCCAGATGCTTGCGCAGGCAGTCACCGGCACGCCGGGCCACGTCAACACCATGGCCG
>NZ_RZSR01001826.1:0-427 GCF_004023265.1 Mesorhizobium sp. M1A.F.Ca.IN.020.06.1.1 | reverse complement strand
GGGTCACATATGCGTTATGTGAGCGATGACTCAGGCGAATTTTCGCGGATCGGCGCAGAAATAGGCAATGATCTGGCAAAGATCGGGCTCGTTGACCATGCGGGCGGCCTCGGCGGAGCCGACCCATTTGCGCGTGCGAGCCCGCTTTTCCTTCCAGCGGTCCGCGACGCGGTCCACCTTGAGCGGGAACACCAGGACCTCGCAAGGCACTTCCTCGCCGGATGCCAGGACCTTGCCGTAGAAATAGCGGCCGGCTTCGAGATGCGAGACCGTGCCGTGCAACCCCGCTTCCTCGCCCGCTTCGCGGGCGGCAGCTACGCAAAGCGGCTCCCTGGCTTTCGGCCAGCCTTTCGGCAGCACCCAGCGCCCGGTATCGCGGCTGGTGATCAGCATGATCTCGACGCCGTTTTCGTTCTCACGCCAAGGC
>NZ_RZSR01001825.1:0-428 GCF_004023265.1 Mesorhizobium sp. M1A.F.Ca.IN.020.06.1.1 | reverse complement strand
CATAAAGAACGCGCCCGGAAAGTCAAGTCCAAGCGCCTTCTTGCCCCGTTTTGACGCGGCGGAACTCGCCGCGTCAGGCGTTCTCCCTGACCTGCAGATCGGCCTTCTTCCAGTCGCCGGTGGTGTTCCACCAGCGGTTCGGATTGGTATGGTCGTCGAGTCCCTTGGAACGGCTGGTCAGCAGCGGCTGAATGCGGATCACAGGCTCCTGGTAGGAATGGGCCTGGAATATTGCTTCGGCGACACGGGCGGCGAGCGCCTGATCGTCGGGCAGTTCGAACGACACCTCGACCGTGCCCGGCCGCCTGCGCAACTCGATCTCGGCGCCCGCGGCAGCGCCTTCGAGCGTCCGGTAGCGCTCTATTCCTTGCGCCGACTGGTAGGCATTGCCGTCATACTTGCCCATGCGCAGGGGCGTGATCGCCACC
>NZ_RZSR01001824.1:0-428 GCF_004023265.1 Mesorhizobium sp. M1A.F.Ca.IN.020.06.1.1 | reverse complement strand
GCCTTTGCCTGCGATCGAAACTAGAATTCCCGCTGCTTGCAGATCTCGCAAAGCCCGTTTGATGGTGATTGGACTGACGCCAAATTCCTGACCGAGCATGGCTGTGGATGGGATGAGAGCCTCCGGCTGATAGGTTCCATTCCCTATGCGATTCAGAATTTCTTCGCGGACAGACTCGTGCAGGGATGACGAAAGTCGCAGTTGCGAGCCAGCCATAAGATAGTCTCCCTTCGTCTCCGTTCATGAACGCATCGCGGAGTAAGCGCAAATTGCGTCCGTCTCATTATAGGCGGGGTTGGTTTGTTGACATAACTAGCATACCTAGTATAGTGCGATCCTGCCGTCAACAGGGGGGGTCGAAAAGACCGGTTTTGATATTAGCAGGTGAGCATTCCTGATCGGAAATGCGGCATTGGCGATATCAAGCC
>NZ_RZSR01001823.1:0-428 GCF_004023265.1 Mesorhizobium sp. M1A.F.Ca.IN.020.06.1.1 | reverse complement strand
CCCCTATCCCGCGCGAAGCCTGAAGCGAGCACTCGCTGATCTGGCTGACCTCGGCGCGTTCGACGTTCTCGTCGAACGCGCCGAGGTCAGCCAGATCAGCGAGTGCTCGCTTCAGGCTTCGCGCGGGATAGGGGCGGCCGCGCTTCGGGTAGGCCTTCGCGTAATCAATTGCCGCCTCTACCTGTTCACGGCCCAACGACGGAAAATCTTCGATGATCTCGTCGACGGACTGCGCACGAGCGAGCGCGGCGACCATGTGAACCGGAATGCTGGTGCCCTTGATGAGGGGATCGGGCCGCTCATCGTCCGACTCGACCAATCGGTGGAGCGCTCGAAGGCGATCAAGCCGCTTCTTCAGGTCCTGATCAACACGGCCGAGATCAAGCTCGATCTCGCCAAGGGTAACGCGATGCGCATCGGCCGAGAGC
>NZ_RZSR01001822.1:0-432 GCF_004023265.1 Mesorhizobium sp. M1A.F.Ca.IN.020.06.1.1 | reverse complement strand
TGGTCGTCGTCGCCGAACAGGACATTCTAGGCGACAGGCTGATCCGCCGCTCCAAGCGCAAAAAGCGTGCCTCCGACTTCATTGCCGAAGCATCGTCGCTGTCATCCGGCGACATCGTCGTTCACGCGGACCACGGCATCGGCCGATTCATTGGTCTGCGCACCATCGAAGCGGTCGGCGCACCGCATGACTGTCTCGAAATCCACTATGCCGGCGACGACCGGCTGTTCCTGCCGGTCGAAAACATCGAGCTCCTCTCACGCTACGGTTCGGATTCGGCGGAAGCGCCACTCGACAAGCTCGGCGGCGGCGCCTGGCAGGCGCGCAAAGCGCGACTGAAGAAGCGGCTGCTCGACATGGCCGGGCAATTGATCCGCATCGCCGCCGAGCGGCAGATGCGCGCAGCACCCGCCATGATTCCGGCCGACGGCC